>JACMKO010000475.1 GCA_014380065.1 Leptolyngbya sp. ES-bin-22
AACATTGCTCTGAATTATTTACTTGGAGCGTGCACAGGTGTGGTTTACTTGAAAGTGTTGGCTAGGAATGTGGCGCAGCTCGGCAAGGGCAAGAGCCAGGTCGGTAAGTCTCAGATGGCGATTTTTATTGGGTTGATTATAGTAGCAACTCAATGGCATCAGCTACAGGTGTTACCAATCTTTTTAGGTTTTCTGACCTATAAAGCCGCGCTCATTGTCTATATGTTTCGGATCTTGCTGCCATCTGACTCTCGCTAGCGAGTCGTTCTACTTTTCACCCCTCATCTATTTGGGAAAACCGCTTAAAGTCCAATGCTAAGTTTTCTCCCAACGCTTAACGTTCTTCCGCTTGCCAGCCTTGAAGTGGGGCACCACCTTTACTGGCAAATTGGTAATCTCAGAATTCACGGACAGGTGTTTCTGGTTTCGTGGGTCGTCATTGGGCTTTTGCTAATTGCTTCGATCGCGGCTACGCGCAACGTTCAACGTATTCCAAGAGGGATTCAAAACCTGATGGAATATGCCTTGGAATTCGTGCGCGGCATTGCCAAAGATCAGCTTGGCGAAAAAGAATACCGCCCCTGGGTACCGTTTATTGGTACGCTCTTTTTATTCATTTTTGTCTCTAACTGGTCAGGTGCGCTGGTTCCCTGGAAGCTCATTAAGCTCCCTGAAGGTGAGCTTGCGGCACCTACCAATGACATCAATACGACAGTGGCATTAGCGTTGTTGGTTTCTCTGGCATATTTTTATGCTGGCTTTAGCCGCAAAGGCTTGGGTTACTTTGCTAAGTATGTCCAACCAACGCCAATTTTGCTGCCGATCGCGATTTTGGAAGATTTCACGAAGCCACTTTCGCTCAGCTTCCGTTTGTTTGGCAACATTCTTGCGGATGAGCTAGTGGTGGCGGTGCTGGTACTTTTGGTGCCCCTATTTGTGCCGCTACCCGTGATGCTTTTAGGGTTATTTACAAGTGCGATCCAGGCGCTAGTGTTTGCGACACTGGCAGGTGCTTACATTCACGAAGCACTTGAGGGGCATGGAGACGAGCACGAGGAACACGCATAGCCTCAACTGATTTTTGATCGAGGGTTTTCGCCTTTGCCTGGTTCAAGCAACGTCGTCAATTTAAGATTCAAAGCTGTTCATCTAATCTGTTCATTATTGAAGGAAAGAATCATGGATCCATTAGTTGCTTCTGCATCTGTTATCTCTGCTGCGTTGGCGATCGGTTTGGCATCAATTGGTCCTGGCATTGGTCAGGGCAATGCATCCGGAGCGGCGGTTGAGGGCATTGCCCGTCAACCAGAAGCAGAAGGCAAAATTCGCGGCACGCTCTTGCTGACGCTGGCGTTCATGGAGTCCCTCACGATCTATGGTCTGGTGATTGCGCTGGTCTTGCTGTTTGCTAACCCGTTTGCTTCTTAAGCGCGTTGGTCAACCGACGAGCGCGAGCGTTCATGAGTGGGCGATCGACTACTGGTAATCGACACGAGCCGCTGGCTGGTCTGTTATTTGTTCATAGCGATCGCTCTCTACTTAATCCTCACCCAAACCAAGACAATGTTTGATTTTGATGCCACACTGCCGCTGATGGCAGTTCAGTTCCTGCTCTTGGTCGCCCTGCTCAATGCCGTTTTTTATAAACCGCTGACCAAAGCGATCGAAGACCGCAGTGATTACATTCGCACCAATGAGACAGACGCGCGTGAGCGACTGGCAAAAGCCGAACATTTAGCCGAGCAAAACGAGCAAGAATTGGCAGCAACTCGCAGACAATATCAGCAAACGATCGCGTCCGCTCAAGCAGAGGCTCAAGCGCTGGCTGACCAGCAAATTGCCGCTGCACAGCAAGAGGCGCAGGCACAGCGAGAACAGGTGCAGCGAGAGCTTGATCAGCAGAAGCAAGAGGCAATGCAGTCTCTGGAGCAGCAGGTAGAGTCTCTGAGTCACCAGATTTTAGACAAACTTTTAGTGAGTTCTTGATTTAGCGCCAACTGTTTTGGATGTAGTGATATGGAAATTTTCTTAAAACTGGCGCTTGGTGCTAGCGTCTTGGGCGCAGAAGCAGCCGAAACTGGTGGGTTTGGTCTTAATTTCGACCTTTTTGAAACGAACCTGGTCAATTTGGCGATCGTGGTTGGTCTTCTCGTCTACTTCGGTCGCGGCTTTTTGGGCAAAACGCTGGTCGATCGGCGCTCTGCGATTGAAACGGCGATTAAAGAAGCTGAACAGCGCAAGAAGCAAGCCGTGAGTGCTCTAGCAGAACAGCAGCAAAAGCTGGCACAAGCCAAGACGGAAGCTGACAAAATTAGAGCATCGGCACAGCGGGCGGCTGAAGCGGCTAAAGCCGAGATTTTGGCGAAAGCCGAGCAAGATATGCAGCGGATGCGTGAGGCGGCCAGTCAAGATATCAGTGCAGACCAGGCGCGAGTGATCAATGAGCTACGCCAGCGAGTCGCGGCACTGGCAATCCAACGGGTTGAATCGGAGTTACCGTCGCGGTTGAATGATTCGGTGCAGCAGCAGTTGATTGATCGCAGTATTGCCATGCTAGTAGGAGGCGACCAGTGAGCGACAGCGTTGTAACAAGTGAAATTTCTGCTCCCTATGCGCAGGCGTTGTTGTCTTTAGCGAAGGCGGAAAACCTGAGCGATCGCTTCGGTGAAGATGCTACGAGCATTCTGGGTCTCCTGAAAGACTCTCCCGATTTAGATCAGTTTTTGGCAAGCCCGATCATCAGCTTGGACGCTAAGAAAGCCGTTTTGCAGCAGGTTTTAGGCGACCAAGTGCATTCTCACGTTCGCAACTTTTTGCTCCTTATCGTAGACCATCGCCGCATCGCCTTTTTGAGTGGCATTCTTAAGCAGTATCAAGCGCTGCTGCGTGAGCTGAACCAGACAGCGCTGGCTGAAGTGTCTTCGGCTGTACCACTTAACGAACAGCAGCAGCAAACAGTGCGCGATCGTGTTGTCGCGCTTACAGGCGCACGGCAGGTCGACCTGGAAACGACGCTTGACCCTGACCTTATTGGCGGCGTGATCATTAAAGTTGGCTCCCAAATCATTGATGCCAGCCTGCGTGGGCAACTACGACGGATTTCATTGAGACTGGGCAGCGCCACCTAAAGTTTTTCGCAATTGGCTGTTAGCCCTTCTTTGGGCGTTAGCGACTGAGCAACAAAAAACGAAACTTCCTTCATCCTCATCACAAAGAGCAACCCTTATGGTAAGCATTCGACCAGACGAAATTAGCAGCATTATCCGCCAGCAGATTGAGCAATACGACCAGAAGGTCAATGTGTCAAACGTCGGTACCGTCTTGCAGGTCGGTGATGGCATCGCTCGCATCTATGGCTTAGACAAAGCGATGGCAGGGGAACTGGTGGAGTTTGAAGATGGCTCCGTCGGCATGGCGCTGAACCTGGAAGAAGATAACGTCGGTGTGGTGCTGATGAGTGATGGACTCAGCATTCAGGAAGGCAGTTCGGTCACATCGACTGGCAGAATTGCTCAAGTGCCAGTGGGTGATCTGATGCTCGGACGCGTGGTGGATGCGTTGGCTCGCCCCATTGACGGCAAGGGCGACATTCACACCACTGAAACGCGTCTGATTGAATCGCCTGCCCCTGGCATTATTGAGCGGAAGTCGGTTTACGAACCGATGCAAACTGGGATTACGGCGATCGACTCCATGATTCCCATTGGTCGCGGTCAGCGCGAACTCATCATTGGTGATCGTCAGACCGGGAAGACATCCGTGGCGATCGACACGATCCTGAACCAGCAGGGCGAGGATGTAATTTGCGTCTACGTGGCGATCGGGCAGAAGGCTTCGACCGTCGCCAATATCGTCAGCGTACTCCGCGAAAAGGGAGCGCTTGATTACACGATCGTCGTCGCTGCGTTCGCTAACGACCCTGCGACCTTACAATATTTTGCGCCTTACACAGGCGCTGCCCTGGCAGAGTACTTTATGTACAAGGGCAAGCATACCCTGGTCATTTACGATGATCTTTCCAAGCAGGCACAGGCATATCGTCAGATGTCGCTGCTGCTGCGTCGTCCGCCCGGTCGTGAGGCCTATCCTGGCGATGTGTTCTACGCTCACTCGCGTTTGCTGGAGCGTGCCGCTAAACTCAGCCCTGAACTGGGTGAAGGCAGCATGACGGCGCTTCCCATCATTGAAACTCAAGCGGGCGACGTATCGGCATACATCCCTACCAACGTCATTTCGATTACGGACGGTCAAATCTTCCTGTCATCTGACCTGTTCAACTCTGGCTTACGTCCTGCCGTGAATGCGGGTATTTCAGTCTCGCGGGTTGGTTCGGCAGCCCAAACCAAAGCAATGAAGAAAGTTGCCGGGAAGGTCAAGCTGGAGCTGGCACAGTACGACGATCTGCAAGCCTTTGCCCAGTTTGCTTCTGACCTGGACAAAGCCACTCAAAACCAGTTGGCACGAGGTCAGCGCCTGCGCGAAATTCTGAAGCAGCCCCAGTACTCACCGCTGTCGGTGGCAGAGCAAGTCGCCTCTATCTACTCCGGCATTAACGGCTATCTGGATGATGTTCCAGTGGATAAGGTGGTGGCGTTCCTGAAAGGTCTGCGTGAGCATTTGAAGAGCAGCGTGTCGAAGTATGGCGAAATCGTCCGCACTGAGAAGCAGCTCACTCCCGAAGCTGAAGGTCTTTTGAAAGACGCGATCGCGGACTACAAAAAGACGTTTGCAGCGGCTTAATTAGTTAGGAGTTTTGAGTGATGAGCTTTGAGTTGTCAAGACTGTATTCAACTCTGAACTCATCACTCAAATGGCGAAGCTAACTTGAGTGTTGTAAGAGATATTGCTCTAGTAGAGCGTTCTAACTCAAAGCTCAAAACTCAAAACTCAAATCTTCCTACTGTTATGGCAAACCTGAAAAGCATTCGCGATCGCATTAAATCGGTCAAAAATACCAAAAAAATTACTGAGGCAATGCGACTTGTTGCCGCTGCGAAGGTGCGCCGCGCCCAAGAGCAGGTGATTGCGACCCGCCCCTTTGCCGATCGCTTGGCGCAGGTACTCTATGCGCTGCAAACCCGACTGCGGTTTGAGGAAGCGAACCTGCCGCTGTTGAGCCGTCGAGCGGTGAAGACCGTGGGCATTTTGGTTATTTCGGGCGATCGAGGACTGTGTGGTGCTTACAATTCCAACGTGATTCGACGAGCCGAAATTCGCGCCAAGGAACTGCAAGCTGAAGGCATCAACTACCGCTTTGTGCTAGTGGGTCGGAAGGCAACGCAACACTTTCAGCGTCGCGAACAGCCGATCGCCAAAACGTTTGTCAACCTGGAGCAAATTCCCACCGCTCCGGAAGCGTCGCAGATTGCGGATCAACTCCTGGCTCTCTTTCTATCCGAGACGGTGGATAAAGTCGAGCTGGTATACACTCGTTTTGTCTCGCTCATTAGCTCTCGTCCCGTGATTCAAACCCTTCTACCGCTTGATCCTCAGGGTTTTGAGGTGCCAGATGATGAAATTTTTCGACTGACATCGCGTGGCGGACAGTTTCAGGTGGAGCGAGAAAAGGTCGGGGCTGCTGTACCGCAAACCTTTCCGCAAGACATGATTTTTGAGCAAGATCCAGTGCAAATCTTGGATGCATTACTGCCCCTGTATTTGAACAATCAACTGCTGCGGGCACTACAGGAATCGGCTGCCAGTGAACTCGCTGCCCGTATGTCTGCGATGAGTAACGCCAGCGACAACGCGAAGGATCTCATCACGACTCTGACTCGAGGCTACAATAAAGCCCGTCAGGCTGCGATTACTCAAGAAATCCTGGAAGTGGTGGGTGGTGCTGAAGCTCAACGCTAATCTATGGTTGAGCGAGATCTCCGCTTGAGCGGCTCACTCAGCTCTCTGCTTCGGCGTTTACAGCAATTTACGAGTCAATAAGGACGCGTTTCGTCTACAGCACATGTCTAAGACCTACACGGTTGAAATTCACCATCAAGGTGGTAAATACACCATTCAGGTGCCTGAAGAGCAGACGGTGCTGGATGCGGCTCAGGCATCGGGCTTATCTCTGCCCAACTCTTGCAATGCTGGCATTTGTACCACGTGCGCTGCGCAAATAACGGAAGGCACGGTAGAACAGTCAGATGCAATGGGTGTCAGCGCCGAACTGAGGGAGCAAGGCTATGCGCTGCTGTGCGTAGCCTATCCACGCTCCGATCTGAAGGTTGAAACTGAAAAAGAAGACACGGTTTACCAGCTTCAATTTGGGCAGTTCCAGAAAAAGACGTAAACGCACGTGCTGACGACGCAGTTCATCACAACAGAAGTTGCTCTTCAGGAAAGCCCTGCCACTCTGCGTCGGGCGATCGAGGCTGAGCTGCACAAGTATGGTGAACCTCTACGTTGGGCAGTCACCAGCGTCAACGTCACAGAGCAGACCGCGATCGTTGAGGCGATTGTGACGAGACAACGTTGAAGGATCAAGAAGCAAGTACGCTTTTAAGCCTTCAGACTTGATCTGTTAACGGCTCCTTCTATGTCTAAACGCCTTTTTACCGTTGTACTGGTTGTGCCGACTGGTGTGGGAGCCACGATCGGCGGGTATGCTGGCGACGCGTTGCCAGTGGCACGAGCGATCGCACAGATTGCCGATTGTGTTATTACTCACCCGAATGTGCTAAACGGCGCACAGCTCTATTGGCAGCTTCCCAATGTTCTGTATGTCGAAGGTTATGGACTAGACCAATTTGCAGCGGGTCATTGGGGGTTGCGTCCAGTCCACCAAAACCGGGTTGGCTTGGTGCTCGATCAAGGCATTGAGCCAGCGCTGCGGTTGCGACACATTCAGGCAGCCGATGCAACAAGAGCCACCTTAGGACTTGATTTAACGGAGTATGTGATCACGGATGCTCCCTTAGAAGTCAGCTTGCAAGCAGCCACCTCTGGCGCAACGTGGGGCACCATCCGGAATCCTGATAGCTTACTGCGAGCGGCTGAGACGTTGATCCACAAGGCAGGTGCGGAAGCGATCGCAGTGGTTGCCCGCTTTCCAGACGATTTGGATAGCGAGGCACTGCAATGTTATCGTTACGGGCAGGGTGTAGACCCGATCGCAGGGGCGGAAGCGGTGATTAGCCATCTTGTTGTGCGTACGTTTCGCCTGCCCTGTGCCCACGCGCCTGCTTTATTACCGCTACCGCTCGATCCTCACGTAGCGCCCCGATCGGCGGCTGAGGAATTGGGTTATACCTTCTTACCCTGTGTTTTAGTCGGGTTGAGTCGCGCTCCGCAATTTATCTTGCGATCGCACCCTGCCTTTACCCCGCAGCCAGGAGATCTTTGGGCAGACCAGGTTGATGCGGTTGTAGTGCCTGCTGCTGCCTGCGGGGGTAGCGCTGTTTTGAGCTTAAGCCAGTCAGAGGCTTCTAGAACCACCGCGACCCGCATTATTGCAGTACAAGATAACCAAACCACGATGCAAGTACCGCCTCATGCGTTGGGCATGGCGGCGACCCAGGTCAACTCGTACCTGGAAGCCCTGGGGTTGCTGGTGGCTCAACGGGCAGG
>JACMKO010000476.1 GCA_014380065.1 Leptolyngbya sp. ES-bin-22
GATCGCATTTCAAATAGAAACGATCGCACTTGAAACGGGAACGATCGCACTTGAAACGGGAATGTTCTCACTTCAAACAGGAACGATCGCATTCCAAATAGGAACGATCGCACTTGAAACAGAAGCGATCGCACTTGAAACGGGAATGTTCTCACTTCAAATGGGAGCGAACGTGCTGTAAATAGAAATGATGCCGCTTCAAACAGGAATCTTCTCACCCAAAGCTTACCCGTATGGAGAGAAACCGGGTTTCTGACCGCTTTACATGTTTTAGCGGTAGAAGCTTGCAAAGAAACCCGGTTTCTGAGCCGCCCGGTTTCTGAGTTAAAACTGCACTTTGAAGAGTTGAAAGAGTTCTCCGGGAAGCGTCTTGACGATTTTGCCGCCCGCTGTGTGGATAGTTTTCTGCCAGTCGGCGATCGGCTCTAGAAACACTTCCGCGCCCAGATACATTTCTAGAATTGCCCAGTTCTCAGCCAGCGGTGTTTCAGGATCGAGCACATCGAAGACAAACACGCCGCCAGGTTTCAACACGCGCTTGGCTTCTGCCAGTACAGCCGCCCAGTAGTCGAGGGGATAGTAGCAACTGACACCAGTCGCGATCGCCAGATCAAACTGCTTTGCCTCATAAGCTAACTGATGCGCGGCTCCCAGTGACACACCTTTGAACAGCTTTGAGTTAAGCTGCGGTCCACGCGCGTTCAAAATATCGCGGGCAGCAGTACTAATCTCTTGTCCGTAGAACAGCGCTTCCCACTCGCGCCAGGGGTAAATCAAAAAGCTCACGCCACAGCCAATATCCAGACAATGCTGATTTTTCTTCGGCTGCGCGAGTTCCCAAAAGGGTGAGGTAAGTTTTGTTTGCAGTGAGCCAGAAGCCCGTTCTCGAAAGATCGGCATTGCTTCCACTTCTTCTGGCAGATCAAACGCTTCGCCCCGATATTCGCGGTTGAATCGCACCGCAACGGCTGGAATTTGACGTTGCCAGTCCTGCGGTGTATTCAGTTCGCTGAAGTAGCTTTCGTTAGAGAACGCCCCCTGGGACGCAGATTCTTGCTTTTTTGCCATACCCAGATTCGTTCCTCTAGCAAACTACGTGGAAGACCGTCAGTCCTGAGACCGCCGCTTTCTTTGAGAAAGCGGCGGTCTGAAGCTAATCAGAAAGCGGAGGTCTTGCGCTCATCAACGCCCTGTCAAAGCTCGATTAAAGTTTTGGCGATAGGACTTGTTAAAAATGAGCACGGGCCACAGAAGCGCCAAGTAAACGCGACCACTGCTGAAATTGGTGCGTCTGAACCCAGTCCAGAACTTCCACATGCCAACGCCGTAACCAATGAGTGCCAATACGCCGATAATTTCCATGTATCGATCCTCTTAACTGACAAAACTGAACCTGGAATTAAACCTACAGCGAGAACCACGATCGCGCCGGATACAGCGGTGTATTAGAACGTTCCAACGACGAAAAGCCACAAGCGTAAGGTAGCGAACGAACCGTAACCTAAAAGTAGAGTAGCCTCAGCAGAGAAGCTTGACGCACCTCACGCCTTTGCTTAACGCTCCCAAGAGATCTACTTGAGGCTGGCGGGATGGCTCTCTACCCTGGTTCTATCCTAGCTTGCAGTATAGAGCGATCGTGCCAAACGTAGATATTAGCTGCTGTGAGTGGAGATTTTTCCGCCTACCCCCTCATAAGGATGTTGGAATCATCGTTAACGTATGACACTGGAGAAGGGAGAAGGGGAAAGGGAGTGGGGAGTAGGGAGTGGCGAGTGGGGAAGTTTTGAGTTTTGGGTTTTGATTTTTGAGTTAGCACTGCCCCCCGATTCCCAATCTTACTAAAACTCATTTTAAAAACGACTTGAAATAAAGCAGGGTAGACCTTATGCGAGCAGTTTTGATGGCGGGAGGATCGGGAACGCGGCTTCGACCGCTGACGTGTGATCTGCCCAAGCCGATGGTTCCCGTGCTGAACCGCCCGATCGCCGAGCATATTCTGAATCTACTGAAGCGCCATCGCATTACCGAAATTATTGCGACCTTACACTATCTGCCGGATGTCATGCGTGACTATTTCCAGGATGGCAGTGACTTTGGCGTGCAGATTACCTATGCCGTTGAAGAAGATCAGCCGCTTGGTACAGCAGGCTGCGTGAAGAATATTGCAGAGTTGCTCGATGATACGTTTCTGGTCGTGAGCGGTGACAGCATTACCGATTTTGACCTCAGCGCTGCTATTCGCTTTCACAAGCAGCGCCGATCGAAGGCAACGCTGATTTTAACGCGCGTACCGAATCCGATCGAGTTTGGTGTGGTGATTACGGATAGAGACGATCGCATTCGTCGCTTTCTCGAAAAGCCTTCTACCAGCGAAGTGTTCTCAGATACGGTGAACACGGGCACATACATTCTTGAGCCGGAAGTATTGGATTATCTGCCGCCAAACCAGGAAGCAGATTTCTCGAAAGACCTCTTTCCGCTGCTGCTGGAAAAAGACGAGCCGATGTATGGCTACATTGCCGAAGGGTACTGGTGCGATGTTGGGCATTTAGATACGTATCGCGATGCTCAATACGACGGCCTGGAACGGAAGGTGAAGCTGGATATTGCGTATGAGGAGCGATCGCCCGGTTTGTGGGTTGGACAGAACACGTACCTCGATCCCACCGCCAAAATTGAAGCGCCTGCGATGATTGGCAGCAATTGCCGCATTGGGGCACGAGTGCACATCGATGGGGGGACGGTGATTGGGGATAATGTGACGATCGGTGCGGATGCCGACCTTAAGCGTCCCATTATTCTCAACGGAGCCATTATTGGCGAAGAAGCCCATTTGCGAGCCTGTGTGATTGCACGCGGTACGAGAGTCGATCGCCGTGCTCATGTGCTGGAAGGTGCAGTGGTCGGTCCGCTGTCTACGATCGGTGAAGAAGCGCAGGTGAGTCCTGGTGTGCGAGTGTGGCCCAGCAAGCGGGTTGAATCGGGTGCCACGCTCAACATCAACCTGATTTGGGGACATGCCGCTTATCGCAATCTGTTTGGGCAGCGGGGCGTGTCCGGCTTAGCGAATATTGATATCACGCCAGAGTTTGCCGTGAAGCTGGGGGCTGCCTACGGTTCGACGCTAAAACCTGGTGCCCATGTGTCTGTCTCGCGGGATCAGCGCAGCATCTCGCGCATGGTGTCTCGATCGCTCATTGCTGGCTTGATGTCGGTAGGCGTAAACGTGCAAAACCTGGAAGCGACGGCGATTCCGTTAGCGCGTACCATTGTGCCCACGCTGTCGATCGCGGGCGGCATTCATGTGCGGATGCATCCCGATCGCCCCGACCATATCTTGATTGAGTTCTTCGACTACAACGGCATCAACATTTCCAAAGCCCGCGAGAAGAAGATTGAAGGCGCGTACTTTAAAGAAGATTTTCGCCGCGCCCAAATCCAGGAAATTGGCAATGTCGTTTACGCGAATCAGATCGTTGAGATTTACAGCGCTTGTTTTGAAAAGCACCTGAACATCGAAGCCATTCGGCACAGCAGCTCCAAAGTAGTGATCGACTATGCCTACGCGGTGTCTGGTGCCGTGTTGCCCCAACTCCTCGCGAAATTTGGTTGCGATGCTGTTGTGCTAAATGCCAGCCTCAGCCATACCGCACCGAACCCTGCCGATCGCGAAGCCTTACTCAGCCAGTTGGGGCATGTGGTCGAAGCGCTGAAAGCCAACTTTGGCGTACAGGTCTCGGCAAACGGCGAACAAATGATTTTGGTGGATGAAGCGGGTAGTGCGATTCGGGGCGAAGTCCTCACTGCGCTCATGGCAGATATGCTGCTGGTACACCATCCCAGAGGCACGATCGTGGTGCCCGTCAATGCCTCCAGCGCGGTGGAACAAATTGCCCACCGTCACGATGGCAGAGTGATTCGGACGAAGGCAAATCCTACGGCACTGATGGAAGCCTGTCATGCCAGTCCCAACGTGATCCTGGGCGGCAGTGGGGATATGGGCTTCATTTTTCCGCAGCTACACCCCGGCTTCGATGCCATGTTCTGTATTGCTAAGTTGATTGAAATGCTCACCCTTCAGGAGCGATCGCTGGGACAGATTCGCGCCGATCTCCCCCGCGTTTGCCATAAGACCTGTACCGTTCGGTGCCCCTGGACTGCCAAGGGAGCGTTAATGCGTCACCTGGTCGAAACCCATCCGATCGATAGCCTGGAGTTGGTCGATGGGGTGAAGATCTTTAACCATCAACACAACAGTTGGGTGCTCATTTTGCCCGATGCCGGAGAGCCAGTGGTGCATCTTTATGCCAACAGCAACGATCGCGGTTGGGTAGACGAAACCTTGCGCGAATATCGTCTGCGGGTGCAAGAATTTGTCGACCAACACCAGGGTGCAGAAGCAGCCAAAGCGGAAAGCCAGTACTAGAATAGAGTATTAGTTTTTAGTTGTTAGTTTTTAGATCAGGCAACTAACAACCAATCACTAACAACGTTTTCTTAGGAACGCTCCATGAATAGCTGCATCTTAATGGCAGAAATCGTCCAGGCTCCCGAACTGCGCTACACGTCAGATACGCAAACACCGATCGCCGAAATGTTCGTCGAGTTTCCCGGTTTGCGTGCCGAAGATCCTCCCTCGCGGCTCAAAGTGGTGGGTTGGGGCAATCTGGCTCAGGAAATCCAGGAGCGCTTTCACCAGGGCGATCGCGTGGTGATTGAAGGCAGCTTGAGGATGAATACGGTCGATCGACCCGAAGGCTTTAAAGAAAAGCGTGCTGAATTGACTGCACAACGCATTCATAGCCTCGGTGCTGATACGGCATTAGAAGCTTCTGCTGTAGCAACAACGCCAGCCGCTGCCAGCGGTCAGTCTACCAAGCCAAGCAATGCTCCCCCCCCAGCGGCGAAACCTGCCTCAGCAACCCCAACTGCTAAAGCTAAAGCAGGCAAATTTCAGTCTGCACCTGAATCTGTGCCAGAGGCAGATTTTGACGATATTCCCTTCTAGAGAACGATCGAGCTTTGACGTACAGACTTTGCACGCATCATCACCTTGAATGAAGCATTTTGCTGTTCAGAGCGTTGATGACGGCTTATCGGTCTGCAAAAACCCTTGGAGAAAGTCAAAGACACTCTCTTCCCAGCAGGGTTCTGGCAGCAGTAAGAGTAAGCGCTGCTTCACGTCTGTTTCGATTGTGTAGATATCATCCCGCAGAAAGAAATCAGACAGCGCTTTAAAGTCTCGTTCCCGTAAGGGTGACAACGGCTCAGCGAACGAACCTAAATCACTCGTCTCAACTGGGTTCGACTCTCTTAACCTTGCCAGAGTGCCAGCACCCAAAAGGCTTGGTCGCGGTTGCAGTGTTTTTCGTTCCCCTGCCTGTCGAAGCGCGTAGAGTCCATCAAGCGCATGGTCTTGTAACGGCGACTTTAAGCGTGCGTTTTGATGGGGCGATCGTGATGTTAAGGGACTTGCTCCAGCCGTGCTAATGTCTGATGGCCTTTCGGAAATATTGGCACCAGGACTTACAGGCGTTAAAGCCAGATGATCCATGTGTTCAAGCTGTGCTTGAGCGCCTCCTAACGGGTCTAGGGATGTTACGGACGTTACGCGATCGCCCTCAATACCGCTTTGACCCTTTGAGGCGTTGCCAGGTTGCTCCAGCAAAAATTCTATTGACGGAGAGGAGCCGCTGTCCCCCGGCGAAGTAAGCAACATAGGTAAGCACCAAAACAAATCTGCCGCTGCAAGATAGATACGAGCGATCGTGCGATCGTTGCCTAGTTGCATAACGCAAGGCATGACCCACGACCACGTAAGACGACGATGAATTTCCGGTAGATGCGCTGACTTCAAACCCGTCAATTGGCTTATACCGAGCGTTCCTTCATACCTGTAAGAACGCGCTTACTCGCCAGACCTAACTATTGCCCTAACGGACTCGCGCCTCGCATCCCCCGCATGGGGCATTTCAGCAAAGCCAACTACCAGCCCACTGCTTCGAGGCAGTGATGAGAAACCCCTGCAAAGGGCACTCTAGCAACGTCAGGTTTTGCTGTGATACCGATCACACTTTTCAACTATAGCGGGTCTTAATGGTACTCACTATACCCAGTGCTTCAGGCTACCTGAGAGCCGCTCAGCTCAATCACGCTGGATCTTTTAGACCTTGATGGCGTGGGCTACTCGCGTCAACTGAATGCTGAAGCTTTGCTAAAGTTTTAGGCGTTTGACGTGTAGGGAAGAGTGTTTTGTTAACGCACAGGTGTCGATCGCTAAGGCTTTGCCAGCAGAATAGGGTCGTGTGAATACGCCTTGAAGTTAGAAGCGTAACAATGATCCAGTGATCGTGCGGTTATGTCTTAATGCTGGGCATTTTAAGGTAGAGACAAAGCGCAATCTCTGGCAGCACCACATCAGATTTTTCGTCTGTCCCAGATCTCTGAAGGATGATACGGCTCTTTAAAGGTTGTTCTTTAGCAGAGTGTTTGCAACTCGGTTAACTAAACCTTTCATTCTGTGGGAGTGAAGCGCTTTGGTCTTACACCGCTTACATTGGAATTAGCTATGCTTGACTCACACTCATTGGCTGAATACTCTTCACAGGTGCTGAATGCTTCTGGCGACACTGAACTAGAGCAGCGTCTAGGACTATACCGTGTTTTCTTAAAGCTCTATGAGCACCATAGGAGTCTGCTAGACGAAATTTTGGATCTAGAAAATACTGGCATGAAGTCACGCAAGCAAGTGGCTCTACAGTATGTGCAGGGGGTTGTTCAGGGTCAAAAAGCACATGTGATCACGAACCTGCTCAACGGCAAAACGCGATCGGTGCGGCAACCGCAAGAAGTCTGGGTCATCGGTCGCGATCGCAAAATGGCGCTGCCCATTCAAGACAAGCGGCTTTCTCGCCGCCATGCTGCCATTCAGCATGTTGAGGATCAGGGCTTTTACTTGATTGACTTTAACAGCACCAATGGCTCCTTCGTTAACAGCGAACCCGTGCGGCACTGTATTTTGCTTAAAGATGGTGATCAAGTGCGGTTAGGCAGTCTAGCGTTTACCTTCTTCGTCTGTCACACTCCCAAAACGGCTGCCGCGCTGCCAGACGATCTCATCAATCAGTGCAACGCGGCTCGACATGCTCACGAGTCCAGTGCCGACGACTCAACGGTGACAGAATCAGGTTTGTCGTCTGTTTCAGTTGATTGGGACACGCCGCTCTCGGCTGATGGAAAAGAAACCTCCATGTTTTTGAAACCGTCAATACCGGGTAGTGATCTGCTACCAGAGCAAACGGCTTACCCGATTAGCATGAAGCAGCAATCGGACATTTTAGACCGCTTCATGCAGCGAAATGCACCCGATCACCACAACTAGAAGCTGCGCTAGACCACAGTGGTATTGGTCAGACAGGCAGCGTAGAAGATTGGTAAAGGTGCCCTGAAGAGAAGCCATCCATTGAAAGCGGGTCGCTTTTGGTGGATGGCTCCAAATCTGTCTCAACTCACCTTCTAGCAGTCAGCTTATTCCTCATCGTCGGGCAGTTCGCCGTCCTCGTCTTCTACGTCGATCGGAGCCACAGAATTTGCCGAAACAACCGCCCCAACTTCTAGCTTCTGCCGCACTTCTTGCTCAACTTTCTGAGCCACGTCGGGTTTGTCTTCCATGTATTTGATGGCGTTATCACGTCCTTGGCTGATGTTCTCGCCACCGTAGCTGTACCAGGCTCCCTTACGAACGAGCACGCCCATTTCTTCTGCCAGGTCAACCAAACAGCCAAGCGTTGAGATGCCCTTACCAAAAATGACATCAAACTCGGCAATCCGGAACGGTGGCGCGACTTTGTTTTTAGCTACTTTCACCTTGACCCGGATGCCGTATTCTTCAGTCCCTTTCTTTAGCGTTTGGATACGGCGAGTATCTAAACGGACTGATGCATAGAATTTGAGTGCCTGTCCACCAGTCGTTGTCTCAGGACTGCCGTAGGTCACGCCGATTTTTTGCCGCAGTTGATTGATGAAGATGACGGTGCAGCCTGATTTACCCATATTGCCAGCAATTTTGCGCAACGCCTGGCTCATGAGGCGCGCTTGCAAACCAACGTGAGAATCGCCCATTTCACCTTCAATTTCGGCGCGTGGCACAAGAGCCGCAACAGAGTCAATGACGATGACCTCGATCGCGGACGATCGCACCAATTGATCCACAATTTCAAGCGCTGCTTCGCCTGTATCAGGCTGTGAGATCAAGAGGTTATCGATGTCTACGCCCAGCGCCTTGGCATAAACGGGATCAAGGGCATGTTCGGCATCGACAAACGCAGCAATACCGCCAGCTTTTTGTACTTCTGCTAAGGCATGAAGCGCCAGCGTCGTTTTGCTCGAGCTTTCGGGACCGTAGATTTCGATGACGCGCCCTTTGGGAAGACCGCCACCCAGTGCCAGATCCAGGGTCAGTGCTCCGGTGGAAATCGTTTCGACTCTCATCCGGGTCGCATCACCTAAGCGCATGATGCTGCCTTTGCCAAAGTTACGCTCAATCTGAGTCAAGACGAGGTTTAAGGCTTTATTTTTGTCGGAATTGTCGGTTTTAGTAGCCATGAGCGCCTCAATGCGGAAGGTTGAGTAGGTGGGTAGATCAGGAGATTTAAGACTTGAAACAACGGCGTTTAGACCGTCTTAGGAGTTTGAGTTAAAGAATGGGCATCATCTCAAAGCTGGTCAAGACAAAACCGAACATTGTCAGTTGCAGGATGCGATCGAGCGTTAGAGGCATTCTATGCCATGCAGTCAACCACGAACTGCTCATACCATGACTGCTGTACGCCAACGCGCAGAAGCAAGATCAGAGCTTAGCGGTTAAAGGACTGAAGTCGGTTGTGATGTCTGATCGACTCTAGGAACAGTCTCCCACTTCTTTTCATCAATGCCATGAGATGTACTAGCAATACGGCAAAGTCTCGTTAACCTGGAAATGGTCGATCGTCATAGTACTCTTTAAGTTTTCACCAGCTACGATGTACTACCACGGTCAACAGCATTTGAGCACGATCGTTGCGAAGAGCCTTTTGGTGCCCCTAGTGATTCTCAGTTACATACAATGACCCCCTCTCTTCCTCATTTATTGGTTCCAGATACAGCCCTGTCTGTAGCAGGGCTAACTGCCTACATTCAGGCATTGCTAGAGCAAGACGCTCATCTCAGTCAGGTCTGGCTTACAGGAGAAGTATCCAGCGCGACCCGTTATCGTAGCGGGTTGTTCTTTACCCTGCAAGACCCCGATGCCAAGGCAGCGATTAGCTGTGTAGTGTGGAACAGCCAATTAGAGAAGCTGACCACGCTGCCCGCCCAAGGAGAACAATTAATTATCCTGGGACGCATTCGCCTTCATCCTCAACGGGGGCAGTATCAACTCATTGTCTGGCAAGCCTTGCCAGCAGGTGAAGGGCTACGGGCATTACGCTATCGTCAATTGCGGCATCGCTTGGACTCAGAGGGCTTATTTAGCCCAGCCTGTAAACGTTCCTTGCCCATACATCCCCAAGTGGTTGCTGTGGTAACGTCACCGCAAGCGGCAGCATGGGGTGACATTCAACGCACTTTGAGGCGGCGGTATGCGGGGTTGCATGTGTTGTTTTCTCCAGCGCTAGTGCAGGGTGAGCAAGCTCCAGCTTCGATCGTAAATGCCATCCGGCGAGTAGAGCTGGATGGTAGAGCAGATGTACTAATTCTATCACGTGGCGGCGGTGCGATCGAAGATCTGGCGTGCTTCAATGACGAGCGTGTGGTGCGAGCGATCGCGGACTGCTCGATTCCAGTCATTGCGGGTATTGGGCACCAGCGGGATGAAACCCTGGCAGATCTGGCGGCTGATGTTTGCGCTCACACCCCCACAGCCGCAGCGGAACAAGCCGTACCTCAGCTAGCGACTCTGCAGGCAGCCCATCAGGAGCGTATGCTGGCGCTCAAAGCAACCATTCATCATCATTTGGAGGCAACTCACGAACAACAGCAACGGTTGAGCGATCGCCTGCATAAACTGCGCCTCGATCGCAAACTTCAGCAGGAGCAACAAAAACTCAACTGGATGCGCCAGCGCCTCATTCAAGGGAGTGCGCTACAAGTTCAGCAGGCAACCTACTACTGCCAGTCACTTCAGCAAAAGCTAGCGACCCTTAACCCTGAAGCGGTGCTGAAACGCGGCTATGCTGTAGCACGGCACTCAAACGGCACCGTCGTACGCACGGCTGAAGCGGTGATCCCCGGCGATATGCTTAACATCCAGCTCGGTCAAGGGCAACTAACAGTAAATGTAACGGCCGTTCTGCCGCGATCGACCACAGACTGAGAATGCTCAAGTATGCATATACTAGCGGTGTAGACCCAATCATTCATGTGTTGTGAGCATCCCTCAAGACTCTGCTAAAGGTGACGCGCCCAGTCAAATGGATGGCGATCGCGCGCTGGTCTCAGACTTGCCATTGCAGGCTTGGAGCTATGAAGCAACCGTGCAGCAAGTAGAAGCAATCATGGCGCGGATCGAGTCTGGAGAATTGGAACTGGCAGACGTCTTTGACCAGTTTGCTGCGGCTGTAAACTCTCTGCGCCAGTGTGAACTATTCTTGTCTCAGCGCCAGCAGCAAATGGATTTATTGATCGAAACGTTGACGGATGATTTGGAGTGAGGGCTGGTTGCTAACGACTGGCTTTGAGAAAAAACCGCTTCCTCAAAGCCACTCAAACTGTAAAAGCTACGTTTCTTGCTCAGTTCGACTCATTGGTTGGCGCACAACTCCCAACTGACTCAAGGCTCAACTAAACCTACTCTTGTCTCTGCTGTGAACACTGCGCGATCGCAGTGCTATTTGCAATACAGTTTTAGCGGTGGCACTAGAGTAAACTTTGGTTAAGTGGCTTCAACTCTAAAAAGTATGTAGGTTCTACAGTGCCAGTTAACTCTTTAGGTTAAAAGTGGCATTAAAAGCACCGACTAGCAAGCTTAAAACCGCTTGTAAAAGAGAGTTTGTTTAAGACGAAATAGCGTTATGTGCCCTCCGTAGACATGTCTCAATTCCTTCTTTGGATGGATGGTTAATACATAGATTTGTTGTACGCTACGAGTCAACTAAACCAAAAATTTATCTGTTTATGCCAAGCAGTCATCGGTCAGTTCAGTAGATTTTAATTTTTTGCTATCCGCTGAAGTAGGGGCACTTTAACACGCCTCTTTCGTCAAGCCTTACAGCATTAGAGCATAACAAGTCTCAAACGTTTATCAATTCACATGGACTGTTGTTTATGAGCTTTTCAATTCGCGTCATTCAGCCATCTAACTTCTTGAGTCTTGCTGCTATCAATCTCTTTAATGCAGACGTTAAGAGCATAATTGAGTCAGATGCAACCATTGTTCTGGTTGATCTCAGCAGCATTACAGCAATCAGCAGCGCTAGTTTTATTGCTGTAGTGAAAGCACTGCAATTGGTACGAGCATCTAATCGGCAGCTCTTTCTTTGCTCAATGAATGAGCAGATTAGGATCTTGTTTGAGCTGACTGGCTTGGATCAAGTGTTTAAGACGTTTGCGAATTTTGACGACTTTGACCAGTACATACGGACGCATGGAAGTTTTAGTGAAGCGCCTAGACAAACCAAGCATCTGGCGCAAAGAGATACCTTGAAGTTAGCTAGCTGAATTGTTTTACAGCCTTGATCTAGACACTAAGTAGGAAGGCGCATTTAATCGTAGGAGGCGGCAATCGCTTTATAAAGCCTACAACTGTTTAACAGCATCGGTTACACCATCGCTAACTTCATCTAATCAGAAACACCTACTTAGTGGCTCAAAGGCAAGGTATGATTGCTGTATTTTTCGGAGGCGATTGATCCAGCGCAAGGACTCCTATGCTGGATGTAGGATTACCGTTTTTGATCAATATTGTCTGCGCCGCACAAAGAAAGGCTGCTCATTGTTAATACCAATTAACATTCGATTAGTTAGACTTCAATTAATCGAATGCCCACAACAATTGGGTTTTGCTGTCGGCTTTGCGGGCATCATCTATGAGTGATCACGGGATCGTTTAATCCCAGTATTACTACTGGCTAGGTGAGGCAGCGATCGTGCCTATGCATGCGTCTAAGCTGATGCATGGCGTATCAGCATCATCTTTTGCGATCGTCTCTTGCAATATGAGCTGATCTTAACTGCTGATACCTAGATTCTACATAGGTGTGAATCTCACGTTACTGTCGTCGTTAACGATTAGCACAATGTGAGTAGCTAGCTTCAATGAAAAGATCCTCATTTCTCCTGATTCACTTTCGCTTTGTGCAGGGTGAGAATGGTATCATCTCGCTTTGCCCTGTCTGTCAGGAACAGCCACTTCACCTATGGCAAGAATTTTAATCGTTGAAGATGAAATCGTTTCTGCCTTAGTGATTCAGGAGTTTTTAGAGCATTCTGACTATACAGTTGTGGCGTGTGTAACATCAGGGTCGGAAGCTGTTCGAGTCGCAGTAGAGACTCAGCCCGACTTGGTGTTAATGGACATCTCGCTGGAGGGCGCGCTAGATGGCATTGCGGCTGCAACGCAAATTCGTGAGCAGTTGGGTGTTCCCATCATCTACATCACGGCTAATGCCGAAGATCAAACGCTTCAGCGTGCTGTTGCCACAGAGCCATTCGGCTATCTTGTGAAGCCCTTTAATCGCGTCGGACTTTACACAACCATTAGTATTGCACTGCGTCGCTACCAGTTGGAGCAGCAGCTTGAACAAGCCGAACAGTGGTTAGCAACTACGTTAGCTAGCATTGGCGATGGCACGATCGCCACGGATCAAAATGGCTGCATCACCTTCATGAATGCAGTCGCTGAAGACCTCACGGGCTGGCAGCAATCAGAAGCGCTGGGTGCGTCTGCTGATGTGATTCTGCGCTTGATTCATGCCGAAACGCGGGAACCGATCGAAAACCCGCTCTTGAGGGCAATGCGACAGGGTACGAGTGTCAGCATGTCACAGCACTGCTTGCTGCAAACCAAAAGCGGCTTGGAGCGCGCGATCGGTGATACGGCAGCACCCATCAGAAATGAGAAAGGCGAAATTACGGGTGGCGTTCTTGTGTTTCAAGATGTGACGGAACGCCGCAAAGCCGAAGCGCTTTTACACCGTCGTCAGGAAGAGTTCCGGGCGCTGGTGGAAAATTCTCCCGATATCGTGGCGCGGTTTGACCGGGAATTTCGCCACGTTTACGTCAATCCCGCTGTCGAAGGGGCAACGGGTATTCCTGCAGAGGCATTTATCGGACATACCAATGCAGAACTGGGCATGCCTTCTGCTTTGGTGCCCTTATGGAGTGAGACGCTGCAAACTGTTCTGACCACTGGGAAAGAGCAAATCAGTGAGTTTCAATTTCTGACACCGGATGGACTTAAAAGCTATCAAGCGCGGGTGGTGCCAGAGTTTGCCCAAGACGGCAGCGTTGAGTTTGTGCTTTGCGTCAGTCGAGATATTACCGCGTACAAGCAGGCAGAAGCCGTTTTGCGGCAGC
>JACMKO010000045.1 GCA_014380065.1 Leptolyngbya sp. ES-bin-22
ACGATGGCTCTGTGCCATCATTAGACAACTTAATGGAGAAGGCTTCCTGATTACCACCTATCCCACTGATGCAATCAAAGAAGGAGAAGCAATATGGCAGAAGTAAAAGTTTACTACGATCAGGTGGGCAACACCTTAACCGTCTGGTTTGGCAATCCCCAGGAAGAATACACCTCTGAAGAAACTGGAGATGAAGTGATCCTAATGAAAGATAAAAATGGAGAAGTGATCGGCTTTGAAAAGCTCAACTACACAATTCCATCGACTACAAACCTCAAAGTTTCCTTTGAGACTGCAACTGCATAGAAGCAATGAAAGCTCAAAATATTGATATTTCTAAAGAGAAAGTTTCTCACTTCTGTCAACACTGGCACATCACCAAACTTTCACTGTTTGGCTCTATTTTGCGTGATGACTTCAGTGCTGAGAGTGATATTGATGTACTAGTCGAATTTCGACCCGGGTACATTCCCGGATTTCTTAAACTTCACCAGATGCAAGAAGAGCTTTCAACGCTTTTGGGAGATCGAAAAATCGATCTCGTTACTTCCAAGTTTCTCAATCATCGTATCCGCGATCGCGTCTTAGCAGAAGCAGAAGTCTACTATGACGCAAAGAATGGATCACATCAGCGAAAACTCAAACAATCCAAACGTAGGTCAGCGCTAGAGTCATTGCTGTAAGTGGCAACCCAAACCGTAGATGTTCCCAGAACGTGAGGCGATGACCTTGTTTCGCGACGGCTTCTGCCACGATGAGGTTGGCGACCGAGCCGAGTAGCGTCAGGTTGCCCGCCAAAGTCGATCCGGCGGCAAGCAATAGCCAGGTGCGATCGTCGGGATGTGGAATGAGGTGATGCAGCAGCAGCACGGCTGGAACGTTTGACACCAGATTGGATAGCAGTGCTGTCACGCCCAGAATGCTCAAGGGGGTATGCACAAGCTGAGAAAACCCGTTTAGAACACCGAGTTTTTGCACCCCTTCCGTCAAGATCAACAAGCCAGAAAACATCAGCAATAAGTCCCAATCCACTTTCTGCAAAATGCGCTCTGGCTTGAGGCGACGAGTGACTAAAAGCATCCCTGCGGCAATGAGGGTGGCTTCTGCGGGCGGGATGCCCACCAAAAACGCAACGAGTAATCCAGTTGTCACCAGTAGGCTTTTCGTGAGCAACGGTTTGAGCACGCGGTAGCGCAGGTGTTCGGGCTTCAAGGTTGGCTGCGTAGAGCGCACATCTGGATACAGCCACCACAACAGCCCAATTTGAATGCAAAGCCCGACGATCGCCAATGGTGCCAGCGCCTTCGCAAACTCGACGTAGCTAATGCCCGAAAAGGAGCCAATGAGAATATTTTGAGGATTGCCGCTGAGGGTAGCAACAGAGCCAGTATTGGTTGCACCTGCCAGCGCTAATAGGTAGGGAATCGGGTTGAGCTTTAACGCGACGGTGAGACCCACGACAAGCGGCGTGAGGATCAGCGCGATCGTGTCATTCATAAACAGGGCAGACAGTGCGCCACTGCCGAACGTCAACACAACGATGAGTCCAAACGGGCTGCGGACATAGCGCATGAGGTAATCCAGCGACAGTTGGAAGAAGCCAGCCGTTGCCAAATTAGCGCTAATGATCATCATGCCAAAGAGAAAGACCAGAGTTTTGTAGTCGATCGCGCCCCACGCCGCTTTGAGATCCAAAACGCCCCACGCCATGAGAGCAGCAGCACCCACCAAGGCGATCGACGCTCGATTCATGCGTAGTCCCGGCAAATAGCCCAGCCCTAGCCCAATGTAGGTGAGTAAAACCACCAGCCCACGCAGAATGATCATGGCTGTACGGCAGCAGAACGCAGCACTGTTTTTGTTTCGGGGACGTAGAACCAGAACACAGCCAGGGCAATGGTTGAGATCGAAGCCAACAGCAGACTAGCGTCGCAGCCTGCTCGCTGCACCATCACTTCTGCCAACACGTTGCTTCGTCCTGCTCTAATGCTTACAGCCATAGCCAACATCAACCACCAACATGGAGGATAGGACGGCGCTTAGGATCTTTTTCGGCTCGACGCAGCACTTCACGGGTGACGACAGCAATATCGCCTTCACCAAACAGGATAAAGCGCATCAAATATTGAATGGGATTGCCCTCGACCCAGCCGAAATAAGCATGGGGCAGTTTACTCGTCTGATCGCGAATATGCAGAAGAATAGCGGCGATCGCATTGGGTACAGCCGCGCTCTCCGCCCGCAAAATTCGGTAGTTGCCCACCCACACGCCTTTAATCCGAATGGTATCGGCAAATTCTGAGGCATCGGCTACTCGTACTTCCAAGAACAGCACCGCATCCATAGACGGAATATGATTGTCTTCGCGGACTTCCTTCTCCTTCAAAAAGTACTCCTGCTCATCCCCTGTATTCAAGCGATTGGCAATCAGCCGCATTTCAGACTGGTTCACGTCTGCGATGAATTGGCAGGCAGCTTCATCCATTTCAATCTGGTCTGTCCGCAGTTCAGTAGAGCGCCAAACACGCGAGACGAGAGAAGTCGCGATGATGGTGCCGATAAAAAAGGCGGCAATTCTGATCCCTTCCGGTCGCTCAATAATATTGACAATGGTGGTGTACAGAAAGACCAGAGTAATGCTTCCGAACGCAAGTGAGCCTTTTTTGGAGCGATTGCGACGTGCGGCTAACGTGACAGCAAGTGCGGCTGAACTCATCAGCACCAGCACACCTGTGGCATACGCTCCACCTTGCGCCTCGACATTGGCTTTGAAGAGAATGGTGACTGTAAAGGCGATCGCGGTGTACACCAAAACTAGCGGACGTGTAGCGCGTGCCCAATTCGGTGCCATACCATAGCGCGGCAGGTAGCGTGGCACAATGTTTAGCAACCCTGCCATTGCGGAGGCTCCAGCAAACCAGAGGATCGAAATGGTGCTGAGGTCATACAGCGTTCCAAAGCCATCGCCCATGTAGAGATGAGCAAGATAGGCGAGTGCGCGACCGTTCGCTTTGCCGCCTGGATGAAACTCAGAGGTTGGAATCAACAGCGTTGTGACCAAGCTACTCGTGAGCAGAAAGAAGCTCATAATCACGGCTGCTGCTGTGAGCAGTTTGTGCGTGTTTTGAACTCGCCCTAGAGGAGCTTCTTCGGTATCGCTACGCCTACCACGGACTAACGGCATCACGGCAACACCTGTTTCAAAACCGGATAGACCCAGAGCCAGTTTGGGAAAGAGCAGCGCGCTCACACCCAGCATCATGAAGGGATTGCCATGCTGGGCGAAAAGTGCAGTCTGCCAATCGCTGATGACCGCTGGATGATCCAAGACGTGACCGATACTGACTCCGATCGTCACTACGTTCAACAGCAGATAAGCGCCAACCAGAAAGACAGCTAACCCGATCGCCTCACGAAAGCCTCTCAAAAACACAATACTTAGCAGCGCGATTAACACGAGCGTCAGGCTGATTGCCTGTCCATCTAGAAACTCTGGTACTAAAGGATTTTCAACGATGTGGGCTGTGGCATCAGCCGCCGAAAGGGTAATGGTAATAATAAAGTCAGTCGCGACAAACCCAAGAAGGCAGAGCACAAACAGCTTGCCCTGCCACCAGGGCAGCAGATGTTCCAGCATGGAAATCGATCCTTCACCGTGTGGACTCATCACCGCCACTCGACGATAGATCGGTAAGGCTCCAAACAGGGTCAGCAGCACCAAAATCAACGTTGCTAGAGGCGAAAGAGCACCTGCTGCCAACGCCGCAATGCCAGGTTGATAGCCCAGCGTCGAAAAATAATCCACCCCTGTTAGACACATCACCTGCCACCATTCATGCTGGCGGTGCGGCTCTTCCTTAAGATACGCGCCCTCTTCGGCTGCTTTATCGTCTTCTAGCAGCCAACGAACACAGCGTTGGCGGTACTGAGTCGCTGGACTAATGCGTTTCGCCATCAGACGTTACTCCTAATGTTCTACCGTTACAAGTTTCAACTCGCTTGGCTATGGCTTTAAATCAAGAACTCAAAACGGCAACAGGGCAATTTGCTTGGCTCAAGATCGCATTGACACCGTGACCAAAGAACACCTGCCCAGTTGCCATCCGAATATTACTGCCGAGCACAATTAAGTCTACTTGTTCCTTGTGAGCAAACTTGAGGATTTCTCGCTCTGGACTGCTTCCTTTGAGGAGGCGAAATTGCGCGTTTGCGCCTAAACTCTGACTCAATTCTGTTTGATGCTCCACAATGCGTAGCGCAATATCTTTCACTGGGTCTAGGGTTTGCTGGTGATAGATATATTCCACCTGGGGTAAGTTGATGACATGCACGAGGGTAAGTAGTGCGTCCATTTGAGCTGCAAGCGTGCTGGCGACTTCCACTGCTTTGTTGCTGTAGTCAGAGCCGATCGTCGGCACAAGAATATGACGGATTGCCTGAGGGGCGATCGCACAGGTCTCACCCGTTTGGGCAGGCAAATGAGACTTTACGACCAGCGTGGCACAGGGCGCTTCCTGCACGACCCGATCGACGAGCAGGTTGAACAGAGTGCCCCTAGACCGTCTGGCTTCACTGGCTCCCAGCACAATCAGGTCGTAGCCCTTTTGCGCTTCTTTGAGAATCACCTCTGCCTTGTTACGACCAGACTCGCTTTTGGTTTGTAACGAGATGGTTTCGGGTAGTGTCATGACGTTGGCGATCGCGCTCAAAGCGGCATCAGCAGCCGTATCTTTCACTGCCGCTGTGGTGGCAGCGACTTGACGCGGGGCTTTTTTGTCGCTTGAGGCAAACAAAGCGGTAACTTCAACGTCGTTTTGGTAAGCAAGACTGCTGACAAGCTGAGCGGCTAGCTGAATGTTTGATCCACCACTCGTTGGGATCAGAATCCGACGAATGTTTTTGATAAAACTGCGGCTATCCTGTTCTTCTTGCTTGAGGCGATCAGCTTCCTCTTCTCCGATCGCCACGTTTGAGAGACACCAGCGCAGCAAGGGTGGTGCCATCAACGAGGTGACGATCGCCACCATGACGATGATGGAATACATCTGCTGGTTGAGCACGCCGAGCGAAAGCCCGATCGTCGCAACAATGATTTCCATCGCGCCTCTAGCATTCATGCCAGACCCCATTGCCAAACTTTCCCAATGGGATAAGCCACCGACACGCGCTCCCGCATAGGCTCCCACAAACTTACCCACGCAAGCAACTGCGAGCACTAAAAGCCCAATCAAAAATGTTTGAGGCTCCAGGAGTTGCAGTAAATTAACCTTCAAGCCTGCCGACGCAAAGAAAATCGGGGCTAAGAATCCGGCAGTCATCAGTTCTAGCGTATGACCTGCTTCCTGGCTAAAGCGGCGCGACTGCCCTGCCAGAATGCCAAACACAAAGGCTCCCAGTGCCGCTTCAATGCCCATTGCGTGAGTAAGGGCAGCGGCAAAAAAGGCAAGCACCAGGATGATGGATAAATTCGCGGTCGCGCCACCAATATGCTCATCGACCCAGCGCAAAATTTGGTCAACGACCGTGCGCCCAATCGTGAAGGCGATCGCCAAAAACAACACCGCACCTAACACAGACTTAAACGCGGTAAGGATGTCAAAATGACCGCTACTGGCTAAACCAGCCACAACCGACAGCAGAATCCAGCCAATGGTGTCATCGGTCATCCCGGCTGCTAGAGTGATCTGACCAATATCCCGGCGAATCAAGTTCAAATCCATCAGCACTTTAGCAATGACGGGCACTGCCGAAATACTCATCGCTGTGGCAATAAACAAGCTAAAAATCAAACGCTCATCTGGCGCTGCCAAAAAACTTTCGGGCAGAAACTCGCCCAGCGCAAACCCCGTGGCAAAGGGCACAACAATACCGCCCAGCGAAATCAGCAGCGCTGTTTTACCTTTGCGCAAAATGAGGTTCAGGTCGGTCTCTAGACCCGTCACAATGAGCAAAAACAACACGCCCAACCAGGAAACCACCGCCAGCAAATCGGACTGAGCCTGACTTTTGGGAAAGACTGCCTCCTGCAAGGCGGGTGCCGCCCAGCCTAATAGCGAGGGTCCAAGCAAGACACCAGCCAACAGTTCGCCAACCACAGGCGGCAAGCCAATCCGGCGCATCAATTCGCCCAAGCCACGCGCAACTAACAGCAGCACCGCTAGTTGCAGGAGGATCAACAGTAACTCGTGGTGCCCTAATGGTTTGATCACGCCGCTTGCAGCAGGCTGATTAGCGAGCAGAGGCATTAGCTCCTGGGTCAAGAAATCCATACAGTCTGTACCTATGCGATCGGACGATTAGCAGCCAGGCAAAAGTAGTTTGGTCACGTTTCGCCTCAAACTAAACCCTGCATGAGCCTGTTTAACTGTTATGCCTGAATCAGGTCATTGGCAACTATCTTTAGACAGCCTCAAGCCTTGGACTCTTCAAAGATCTAAAGGCTTTAAGCTGATGGAACGCTTTGAGGCTGAGGTTTCATTGCCTGAAGCGCGTTAAGAGCCAGCGCGATCGCAAGCAATCCCATCCCTACCGCTTCAATTGACGTTGGTTTTTCGCCCAACTGTATCCATGCAGCCAGCACACCGATCACAGGATTCAACAAGACACCTAAGCCCGCCGTGCCAGCCGAAAGGCGATTCAAGACATACAGCCAGAGCAAAGTTGCGATCGCAGTTCCCGGAACCGCGTTATAAGCCACTGCAAAGATAAACGCATTGGACCACACGATCGGAGTCGAGGGCACAAGCAGCGCTGCCAAAAGCAGTGGAATCGCCCCTGCCACTATTTGCCAGACCGTAAAGGACAGCAAATCGAGCTTGACCGTTTGACGGACTCGTTTAGCGATAATGGCACCGCCTGCCCAGCAAATGCCTGCCAGCAGTGCCAGCACCTTACTGACGATCGTCCCATGCAAATGCTGCACATCCAGAATTAGCAGCAGTCCGGCAATGCTCAGGGCGATCGCCATCCACTGCAAGCCGCGTACCCGCTCGCGCAAAAAGAACCACGCAAAGAGCAGCGTCCAGAGCGGCATCGTGTAAACCAACACGGATGTTCTACCGGCACTACCACTGACCAATGCCCACGTGCCAAAGCCGTACACACCGCCAATTTGCAGGATACCTGCCCAAAAAGTAGCCGGAATTTCCTTTGGCAGCAGCGGCTTTCGCAACCACACCAACGCTAGCAACAAGCTCAAGGCAGCCAGCGTCACCCGCAGTGCTGCAAACTGAAACGGCGATGCATACTGGACACCAATTTTCATTTGCACCCAGTTGTAGCCCCAGAGCAGCGCTAATGCTAAGAGCGCCAGCAGAGCCGTCCAACGCGCAGGTTCAGGTTTTGACACAACGAACTTTTCTCAGTAATAGGCTTGACGATCAGTGATCATCACCGTAAGCAGTAGACGACAGCACGAACGATAACAGCACTAACAAGAAACAGGGGTGGCTGTCAGAAGCTATTGCACTAAGCAGGTTTAGTTTCATACCAATTTGAATTGAAAAGACGACGCATCTTGTAGGGGCAAGGCATTGCCTTACCCCTACCCAGCGATTGGATCTGTAGCCGTCATGCCTTAAATTGGTATCAGATCTCCGGTTTCTGATGGATAACCAAGTGTGCTGAGCAGTGCAACAAGAAACCGGGGATCTCGACTTCGCACTGCCAACGTGGATCAATACGCAAGGGAAACCAAAGGATCGTTTTCCCCTGCGATCGGAGCGCTCAACGCTGTAACAACAAGTCCCTACATAAGTGCATCTTCTGCATGGGTTTGAATGGTGCAGTTCGACGTGGGATAGGCATAGCAGGTGAGTACATTACCAGCCGCGATTTGATCATCGTCCAGAAAGGACTGATCTGACTGATCCACTGATCCTTCCAGCAGTTTGCCATTACACGAAGAGCACGCACCCGCACGGCAGGAATACGGTAAATCCAGCCCGTTGTCTTCGGCAGCATCGAGAATGTATTGGTCGTCAGGCACGTCAATCGTGGTGTCTAAGCCTTCTGTTTCATTGACGAGTCTGACTTGATAAGTTGCCATGTGTAGTCCTTGGATTGATCTTTAGTTGAAATGACGATCGCTGTACTTAGCGATCGCTTTCGTAGTCTGCCTTGAATGGTGTACCAGTAGCAATCAATCCAGAGGTGCAAACGTCTCGCAGGGTGAGGAGAGAAGCGTAAACGTCATCATCGTCAGGCTGACATTCCAGATGTACGTGCTCACTTTCTGTTATTAGTTATCCATAAGAATTCTCAGAAAGCTCTATCGCCTTTCTACTTTACTGCCTTTAAGGTGCAGTAAAACCTGCACGGTCACGAACGCCTAGTAACGCTGCTACAGAGAGTTCGTCGCTGGAGTGATCGATTCCGTTAGCGGTCAAAGAAGGCTTTCAGCGGTTTGTGACTGCATCATTCGCTTGCCAGACTTGAAGTTTTATAGGTTTGTTGGGCTGTTGCTTGACATTGCCCCACCTTAAGCGTAGGTTTCTTTATTGAGGATTAATCTCAATTAAATGGTTGCAAAGCATCGTTCGCTTCGGTGCTTAGACAGCCTTTGCAGCTTTGAGACAACACACTGAGACAACACAGGAGTACGTGAATCGGCAATGAGAATTACCAGACGAGTCTTTTTAGGTGCTGGAGCAGCCGCAACAGCGGTGGCTGCTGGTCAATTTGGGCAATCCTGGTCAGGGTTTGCCCAAGCAAATCGAGTGGTAAACCTGTACTCAGCGCGGCATTATGATACGGATAATGCTCTCTACGAAGGGTTTACACAAAAAACAGGTATTAAGATCAACCTGGTCGAAGCAGAAGCAGACAAGCTGATTGAGCGGATTAAAAGCGAAGGGGCAAACAGCCCAGCCGATGTGCTGATTACAGTTGATGCTGGACGGCTTTGGCGGGCACAAGAGGCAGGCATTTTGCAGCCTGTGCGGTCAACTATATTGCAGACCAATGTACCAAAAAGCTTGCAAGAGTCGGGTGGGCACTGGTTCGGTCTCTCTAGGCGGGCGCGGGTCATTGTCTACAACAAAGAGCGCGTAAAGCGATCGGATTTGTCAACCTACGAAGATTTGGCGAATCCGAAATGGAAGGGTCGGGTGGTGGTGCGATCGTCGAGTAGCGTTTACAATCAATCGCTGACAGGGGCGCTGTTAGCAGCACTCAAGCCGCAGAAGACAGAAGCCTGGGCAAAAGGTTTAGTCGCTAACTTTGCTCGTCCGCCAGAGGGGAATGATACAGCGCAAATCAAGGCAGTGGCGACAGGCGTTGGCGATGTGACCCTGGTCAACACCTATTACGTGGCTCGCCTGCTCAAATCAAAAAAGGCGGAAGATCAAGACGTTGCCTCGAAAATTGGCGTGTTTTTTCCCAATCAGGGCAAGGGCGATCGCGGCACCCACGTGAATATCAGCGGTGGCGGCGTGGTCAAAACTGCCCCCAACCGGGATGCAGCCGTGCAATTTTTGGAACATCTCGCCAGCCCAGCCGCTCAAGAAATTTTCGCCAAGGGTAACTATGAGTACCCCATTCTAGAGAACGTGGCGATCGACCCGACCGTCAGCAGTTTGGGCACCTTCAAAGCAGACGCGCTCAACGCAGCCGTGTATGGTCGCAACAATGCCGAAGCCCTACAGCTTATGGATCGGGCAGGGTGGAAATAGAGGAATGAGGAACGAGGGATGAAGGGAAGTTTTGAGGGCTACTCCCCACTCCCTACTCCCTACTCCCTACTCCCATTCCCCATGCCAACACTAAGCACAATGACGGGGATGATACCAACCAGGACGATCGCCAGGGCGGAGCCAGATGCTTCTGCTAGGCGTTCGTCTGAGGCTAAGTTATAAACCCGCACGGCTAAAGTGTCGAAATTGAACGGGCGCACAATCAGAGTTGCGGGTAGTTCTTTAATGACATCCACAAACACCAGTACGGCTGCTGCCACGAGTCCACGGCTGATTAGTGGCAGGTGGATGCGGGCTAAGGTGCTGGTGGTGCTGTGTCCCAGGCTACGAGCAGCATCATCCAGGCTGGGCTTAATGCTGGTCAGGCTGGCATCGATCGTGCTGAAGGAGAGCGCCAAAAAGCGGACGAGGTAGGCGAAGACCAGAGCGGCGATCGTCCCACTGAGCAGCAACCCAGTCGAAAGGCCGAAGGTCGATCGCATCCAGGCATCGATCGTGTTGTCCAGCGTTCCGATCGGCACCAGAATGCCGACGGCAATCACCGCACCGGGCACCGCGTAACCCATAGAGGCGGTTTGAGTGGCTAACCGCATTCCTAATGTGGGGTGTAAGCGCAGACCATATGCCATGATCACAGCCAAGACGACTGCCAACCCTGCTGTGAGTGCTGCCAGCGTAAAACTATTTGTGGCAAAATTCCAAAAGCGATTGTCAAAAGTCTGCTCTGCATTCTCCCAAGCCATTTGTAGCAACAGCGCGGCTGGTAACAAAAACCCAAAGCCAACGGGCAGAAAACAGGCAAACCAAGCCGCGATCGCCCGTATGCCCCGTAGCCGATAGCGGGATCGTGCTTGATGGCGTTGGGTATGGTAGTAACGCGCTTGCCCACGCGACCAGCGCTCCAGCAGCACCAGCCCAAAAATAAACAGGAGTAACAGGGCTGCCAGTTGAGTCGCTGCCAGTCGTTCATTCATGCCAAACCAGGTGCGATAAATCCCTGTGGTGAACGTATCGACGGCAAAAAACTGTACGGTGCCATAGTCGCCCAATGTTTCCATCAGTGCCAGCGCCAGCCCTGCCATGATTGCTGGACGCGCCAAGGGGAGCGCTACTGTAAAAAAGCTGCGCCAGTGTCCACAGCCCAAACTGCGGCTGGCTTCCAACATGCCGACTGATTGAGTCAAAAAAGCAGTCCGCGCTAGTAAATAGACGTAGGGATACAGCACGAGTACCAGCATCACGATCGCCCCCCACAGCGATCGCACATTCGGAAACCAATAATCCTGCACGCTTTTCCAGCCAAACCAGCCGCGCAGACTCATTTGAACCGGACCGTAGTACGCCAAAAACTCGGTGTAGGTATACGCCAGAATGTAAGCGGGTGCCGCCAGCGGTAACAGCAGCGCCCAGTCAAAAAGGCGGCTACCCGGAAAACGGCACATTGTCACCAACCAGGCAGTGCCCGTACCAACAAACACTACGCCTACTCCAACACCCAGCATGAGCCACAGAGAGTTAGTCATGTAGGTTGCTAGCACCGTGGCAATTAAGTGGCTCCACACTGCCTGCGAGTTTGTAAAGATGCCACTTAGAACCACCAAAAGCGGCAGGGAGATGAGAGCCGCGATCGCCATAACCAGCACCGTCCAACCGCTGAAACGAATGCGTTTGACGATGGGCTTGCTTTCAACACGAAGAGGTTGCATCTGGTATCGCTTTTCCTAGTGCTCTCATGTTGGATGAGATGATTTCAATTTCAAAGATTACTTTACTACAGGGTCAGAATTGTTGATGATGAGTCTCAATAAGTCTCGCCACATGAAGGTAATAGCGGTTTATGGTGCAATCAGTGATTCTGCGGCTCGACAGCGTGACCAGGCAGTTCTCTCGCACAGCACCGCCAGCCGTCAACAATCTGACCCTCCAGCTCAATCAGGGCGACTTATTGGGGCTTTTAGGTCCATCGGGCTGCGGTAAAACAACTCTGCTGCGGCTGATTGCTGGCTTTGAGCAACCCCAGACGGGCACGATCGCCCTGGCAGATCGCATCGTTGCTGGAGCCGGACATTGGGTCTTGCCTGAACGTCGTGATGTGGGGATGGTCTTCCAGGACTATGCCCTGTTTCCGCATTTAACGGTGGCAGATAACGTGGCATTTGGTCTCAAACAGCAGCGTCAAGGAGCACGCTACACGTCTAAACAGGTGAAACACTTGATGACCGAAGCGATCGCCCAGGTGGGCTTGGCAGGGTTAGAAACCCGCTATCCTCACGAGCTATCCGGTGGGCAGCAGCAGCGCGTTGCCCTTGCCCGTGCGTTAGCGCCTCAACCCGCTCTGATCTTGCTGGATGAACCGCTGAGCAATCTAGATGTGCAGGTACGGCTCAGGCTGCGTCAGGAAATCCGCGATGTACTCAAGGCGACCGGAACCTCCGGTGTGTTTGTCACTCACGACCAGGAAGAGGCGTTGTCGATCGCCGATTGGGTTGCCGTCATGCGAAATGGCAATTTGGAGCAATTTGGTACACCCGAAACGCTCTACCAGAAGCCCGCAACTCAGTTTGTGGCTGCTTTTGTGGCTCAAGCAAATAGCTTGCCCGCAGTGTGGAAGGGCGATCGCTGGGAAACGGAGCTTGGCTGCTTTAAGGGAGTAGGGCAGGCGGCAGAACCCACAACTCAGCGATCACAGGCAGACTTGATGATTCGTCAGGAAGACTTGCTTTTAGAACCGGACGAAACAAGCGCTTCAGTCATTCGCGATCGACAGTTTTTAGGACGTGAACATCGCTACACGTTGCGTTGCCCTTCTGGACGCGAACTTTACGCTCGACTGCCAATACACAAAGCGCTCCCCATCGGCACCCACGTTAACGTACAGGTGCATGAAGCTGCCCTCCAGGTCTTTGCATCAGAGACAAACGCTTAAACCCAAAGGCAAGTCCATTCAGACATCAGCCGTCAGTGTTCAGCCTCGCTCAACTTGCCATGCGTTGCTCCAATTGTGTGCGGGTCAGTTGGTTTGGGTCAAGCACATATACGGTGCCGCGATCGGTCAGCAACAAGTGCAGAAACGTATTCTTACCGTCCCTGGCAACCACTCGATAGATGCCCATGCCTGTTTCGTCCTCTAAACCGTCAAGTTTACTTACGCGATAGCTCTGCGCTTCTAGGTTCTCGGTTAGTTTTTTAGCTACGACACGCCATTGGGTTTCGTCTAGCTGCCAGCATTCTTCGTTCGCTTTGCAGCCGGGTTGTGCCTTTGCCGTTTCAGAAAAGTCTGCAATCACCTTTTCAACCTTGGGCAAAACGGGAGGCACGGGCTTGGCGGATGGCTGTGCAGACGGCTTTGGCATCGGCGGTTTTGGCTGTGAGAGCACGCTGGTTTGAGGTGAAGAGACCTTGCGTCGAGCTGGCACAGTTGGTGGCGGTACGGCTGGCTTCTGCGTGGCTGGCGTTTTCACGGCTGGCTGCTGCACAGTTTTCACGGCTGGTACTACAGGTTGGTTAGAGACGTTAACCAACCTGACTGGTTTTTCGGCGATCGGTGGCTCAGAGGTTACTGGTAGCATCAGCACAACGCTATGTAGCCCTAATGAAAGCAGCCACATCATCCCCACGATTTTTTTTGGAGCAGCCAGCAGATTTTTCACAGGCATAGTCAAGCAGGAAAAAGACGGCTTCTAGAGATTGCCTTCAAGAAACAGCTTTCAAGAAACCTTTAATCCATCTTAGGGACTACTGCAAAACTAAGTCAATAAGATGAGCGATCGCTTGAACGTCTTTTACAAAACGCTGCGCTCTGAGAACGAAGCACGGGCTTCTGCTTTAGACAAAGCGGGTTAACTGCACGCGGTAGCGATCTTTCTTCGTGACGGCAATGTCGCCGACTTCAACACGACCTTTCCCACGAATGGCGATCAGGTCATTCGCTTTGACGGCGTAGCTGGCGCTAGTGATTTCCTTCCAGTTAACGCGCACATCGCCACCATTAATCAGGTCTGCCATTTTACTGCGCGACATACCAAACCCAGCCGAAGCGATCGCATCCAGTCGCAGTGACGCTTCTACGGTAGTTAGCTCTTTCTTCTTGGGTTCCCGTACCTTCAGCTCCGCTAGATCAATGCGGCGCGTTTTAACAGGCACCGATCGCACCTGGCTCAAGTGCAGTTCTAAAAACTCGGCTAATTCGGGCAGGACGATCGCCTGCCCCCTCGTTCACCCAGGACGATCAGGTCGCCAACCTTTTCACGCACAATGCCTGTACCCAACAGTGCGCCTAAGAAATCGCGATGCGTTGCCTGATCAAACAGAAAGTTGCCTGCAATTTCCAGGGCAACGACTGCAACTTGAGCAGTCTCCAGGGGTATTTCAGCACGAGCGATCGCCAGTCGTTGCCGCTCTGCCTGTGGATAACCGCCCCAAGCAACAAGCTGCACTTCGGCGAGACGGCTAAAAGTTTGCTGAATGTCTGCTACCTCTGGTGGCGATAGAAAATCGGTCAACACCACGTCCCAGGTTTTCAGGGCTTGATCTGCCTGGTCAACGACCCGCGCGATCGCCTCTCGATTTTCAACACCCTTTAAAAGTTCTTCTCTAGGCAACATCACACTGTTTTGCTAACGAAAATATATTCTAACGAGCGATCGTCGATGCACATCGCCGTTTTCTCCTGGCATGGGAAACGCTGCTTGGCATAGGAAACTATACTGTTGTGCAGATTTCATGGCTGTTTGCAATCGGTAAAACAGGAAGAGCACCTTTTACTTTTTACGATGCAGCGTAAGGTTCAAACACGATCGACTCAAACACGATCGACTCAACGATCCATTCAAAAGCATATCAAAGCGGTCGTGTCTGCTGACCCAATCACCTCGGCAGAAGCGATCGGGTTGCGCTGCGTCACCGATGACATACCAGGAATTCAGCGCAAACACTCCGGCAAAAAGGGGTTTGCTTACATTGATACCAACGGCGATCGCATTCGTGACCCAGAGGAGATTCGTCGCATCAACGCACTGGCAATTCCACCTGCATACAAAGATGTGTGGATTTGCCCCTTTGCTAATGGGCACTTGCAGGCAACGGGGCGCGATGCTAAAGGACGCAAGCAGTACCGCTATCATCCCCTGTGGCGATCGATTCGCGACCAAAGCAAATTCACGCGCATGATTATGTTCAGCCAAGCGCTACCGAAACTTCGGCAACGCTTAGAGCACGACCTTTCGCTACCGGGTTTGCCCAAGGAGAAAGTTCTGGCAGCGATCGTCCGCTTAATGGAACTTACCCGTATTCGCGTTGGCAATGAAGAATACGCCCGTACCAATCAATCCTATGGCTTGACCACACTGCGCGATGAGCACGTCGATATTACAGGCTCTAAAATTCAATTTCAATTTCGCGGCAAAAGCGGCGTTGAGCACGATCTTGAGCTTGCCGACAAACGCCTCGCTAAAATCGTCAAACGCTGTCAGGATGTGCCTGGTCAAGAGCTATTCCAATATCGGGATGAGGCAGGGCAGTACCAGTCGATCGGCTCGAGTGATGTCAACGACTACTTACGCGCCATTACCGAGCAAGACTTTACGGCTAAAGATTTCCGCACCTGGGCGGGTACCGTACTAGCCGCATCTGAACTTGCAGGTATTGGCACCTTCACTTCTGAAACGGCTGCTAAAAAGAATATTGTTCAGGCAATCAAGACAGTATCCTCTCATTTGAGAAATCGTCCTGCAACCTGTCGCAAATACTACGTGCATCCAGCCATCCTGGACGCTTACATGGATGAGTCTTTGCATCAGCTTATGCAAAAGCACACCGCAACTTTGATTGAAAGTAGCTTCGCCCTTAAACCCGCAGAGCTAGCCGTCGTCGCCATGCTAGAGCAGCAGTTGATGCGCGAACTCCAGCCGCCGATCGCGTCCTAACGATCGATTTCAATCCGCTTTAGTTTCGACGCGCTACCAGTTTTGATGCGAACTGAGGCTTTGGGCACGTCGAATGCTTCTGCCAGTAGTTGAATGAGTTCCTGGTTCGCTTTACCGTCTACTGGAGACGCTTTGAGCTGAACCGTTAAACTACCATCGTCTTCGTACAGCATTGCCTGCTGCCTGGCATTTGGCTTCACTTTAACGCTAAGAATGCTCATTGGGAAGTCGAAAGCCAGGTGTTGGTGCCGTACGTCGAGCCGTCACAAGGTTGGAGGCAGTGTCATGAGTATCGATCGCCCTGCTGAATGCCGCTACACCTCTCTAATGCCGCGAATGGATGGCGCGAGTGCCAACGCCTCTGCCCCTTGCTGCATCGCGTTAATCTCTATCTCTGTCCAAGGACGGGTGGATTGGCAGTGATGGGCAACTATCAACCCCCAAAGTCCTTGAGGAATCAACACTGGCACGACTAAGTTAGCGCGTACCTGTATCGAACGGAGGAAGTCGCGGTGACAATCTGCAATCGGCTCTGTTTTAATGTCCGCGATCGCCCTCACCCGTCCAGCTAAGTATAGTGCCGCATACTCATCGTTGAAACAGGCATCTGGCCCCGTGGAACCAAAGATAGAAAATTTTGGATCGCTGAGGGCTTCAAAGGTAACCTGCCCTTTCCACTGGCGATAGAAGTAGTACAGCACCACTCGATCGACCGCAAGTTGTTGCTGTAGATCGCCAGTAATTTGCCTTGCCATCTGATCGCGCTCAAGGGTTCTAGAGAGGTCTGTGATAACTCGTCGCAGTCTGCGATCGCCATGCGGCGTAGCATCAGAATTGTTTTCTTCAAAAAAGGGAATTTGCACAAGTCAGAACGCTGTAGTTACTAGAACACTAGCGTTTATTTTAAATAACCTGCGTGAAGAAGCGGTCAGACTTACAGCAATTTTCACATGGGTAAACCACAGATACTTTGTAGGGCGCTTGGCAATGCCAAGCCGCTACGTAACGGTGTAGCTGATACAATTGCAAACTGCTTTAAGACTGTTTTTGAAACGTAGCGCAGCAAAAATAGTGGCTGCCAGAATTGATGCACCTCCTTTGATGGGGAATTGCTATAGAATTCTCCCTTGAGATTCTCAACGACATGAACCTAAAAAGATGATCATTCAATCTTTATCGCTGTTTATTTTGGCTGGGCTATGCGAAATCGGTGGTGGCTATTTGTTCTGGCTGTGGTTGCGCGAAGGCAAAAGTGCCTGGTTAGCGGTGATTGGCGTCGTTATTTTGGCAATTTATGGTGTGCTTCCAACCTTGCAACCAGTTAGTTTTGGACGCGCTTACGCTGCTTATGGCGGTGTTTTTATCGTGCTGTCGATTCTTTGGGGATGGGGAGTCGATCGCGTAGCGCCTGACAAGTACGATTGGCTAGGAGGCTGGATCGCGCTATTGGGCGTTCTGGTCATCATGTATGCACCCCGTCGCTAGCGATCGCGATCAATCAAACTGAAGTCACTTTTCTGAGTCGTTCGATCGCACCACCGCCTGCAAGAGCTAAATGAGAATAATTGACAATAAGCTTGGGCAGCTTTTATACTGGAACACTGTTCAGGCTTTTTGCAACTTATTTTCATTAGTACGGTTTTTGCAGGCACTCATCGTTAGACCACACGTCAGGAACTTCCGGTTACGCTATGTCCGATCGCTCTGCTCTGAATAAAGCCGATCTCTGGAGTCGGCGTTACTTGTTGAAAATCGGCTTGGCAGGCGTTGGCATCACAGGTAGCGCGATCGCGCTACGCACATGGCAACCGCGATCGCACTCTGTCCACGTCCCCACACTGTCCGATCAACCGCTTTCTGAACCTAAAGGCTTTACGCCGTTAACGACGCTGAGACAGTTCGACTACGGCACTGTAACGACTGAAAATGGGCGCACCGTGCGCGAGTTTCGTGTCGAGGCACAAACATCAGTGGTGCAGCTTAACAGTGCGACCTCATTTATTACCTGGAACCTGAACGGACGTGTACCCGGACCCACGTTTCGCGCCACAGAGGGCGATCGCATTCGTGTCATTTTTTATAACCGCGCTGGGCACTCTCACTCACTGCACTTTCATGGTGTACACAAGTCAGAAATGGATGGTGTCAAACCTGTCCGCAACGGTAGTGTGTTTATCTATGAGTTTGATGCTGAGCCGTTTGGCGTTCACCTTTATCACTGCCACATTGCCCCTGTCGCTCGTCACATTGGCAAGGGACTGTACGGTATGTTTATCATCGATCCGCCCACTCCTCGACCGCCTGCCGATGAGATGGTGCTGATCATGGCGGGCTATGACGTGAATGGCGATCAAAAAAACGAGCTTTATGCGTTTAATGGGATGCCTCACTACTATATGCAGCACCCTATTCCTATTCAAAAAGACCAACTCATTCGGCTGTATGTGCTGAATATGATTGAGTTTGACCCCGTTGCCACGTTTCACTTACATGCCAACCTGTTTCAGGTGTATCGCACGGGGCGACACTTGCAGCCCGATGAAGAAACAGACGTGATCACGATGGGAACGGCAGAGCGTCATATTTTGGAGTTCTCCTACCGCTACCCTGGCAAGTTTATGTTCCACCCACACCAGGATACGATCGCTGAAGCTGGCTGTATGGGGCTATTTGAGGTGGTCGATCGCGCAACCACTTGACAACCTTTGGTCATCAGCGTTTAGCACTTTCAGCAACATGCGCACCGGGTTGAGGCTTAGACCTCATTTTCCTCTGCCTCCTGTCCGCTAAGGCTGGCGACACTCTCAACACTCCTAAAAACCTTTTTCAAAACTCTGGAAATCTTATTGACAATTACTGCCATGAAGCGTCAAAATAATTTTTACACTCACCAATTAAGAATAGATTGCAATAAGAACCCACCCAGGTTGTCTGTTCGATCTGAAATTGATCGTGGCATTCTAGGTATGTAAGTGGGTGGGTGGAATTAAATCTAAGATGGACGTAGGTTGGGTTGAAGCATGAAACCCAAC
>JACMKO010000477.1 GCA_014380065.1 Leptolyngbya sp. ES-bin-22
CGTCAAAATGGTGCATAACGGCATTGAGTACGGCGATATGCAGCTTATTGCCGAAGCATACGACCTCCTCAAAAGCGTTTTAGGGCTAAACGCAGAGCAACTGCACGAAGTCTTTGCTGAGTGGAATACCACAGATGAGCTTGATTCCTACCTGATTGAGATCACAGCCGATATTTTCAAGAAAGTTGATCCCGATACAGACACCCCTCTAGTGGAGCTGATTTTAGATGCTGCTGGACAAAAGGGAACTGGACGCTGGACGGTTGCTGATGCGCTGGAGCTTGGCGTATCGATCCCCACCATCATTGCGGCAGTCAACGCTCGGATCATCTCGTCCTATAAGCAGGAACGGGTAGAGGCATCGAAAGTGTTGACGGGTCCTACGGCAACCTTTGAAGGTGATACCAAAGCGTTCGTTACGAAAGTGAGAGATGCACTCTACTGCTCCAAAATGTGCTCGTATGCTCAAGGCATGGCGCTTCTCAGTAAGGCATCGGAAACCTATGGGTTCAACCTAGATCTGGGCGAATGCGCTCGGATCTGGAAAGGCGGTTGCATCATCCGAGCACGCTTTTTGAACAAAATTAAGCACGCCTTCGATGAGAATCCCACGCTACCAAACTTACTGTTGGCTCCTGAGTTCAGGCAAACGATTCTGGATCGCCAGGAAGCATGGCGAGCGGTTATTGCTACCGCTGCTACGGTGGGTATTCCAGTCCCTGCGTTTAGCGCCTCACTGGACTATTTCGACAGCTACCGGCGCGATCGCTTACCACAAAACCTGACCCAGGCACAGCGTGATTACTTTGGTGCTCACACCTACCTGCGTACTGATAAGGAAGGGGTATTCCATACGGAATGGATGAAGCCTGACGCATCAGTACAACCGCCAGTTCCAGACACGGTTCTAGCGGATCAGCGCCAGCCAGACAAGTCTGACGTACAAAAGCAGGAAGCTGAAACGCGCAGCTAGAGACTCAGTACAACCGCATACGTGAAGGGCGTGTTCAAGCGCTGAGAATGCGCCCTTTTCTATGCCACTTGAGTCCGTTGCTTTGCTCATCCTTCACCCGTTCTGTCTAAGGACGGGCAGGCGTTGGGTGGTAGACGCAGATAGCGTAAGCATTCTTCCGGCTTGAGCTGTCGCAGCGTACGATCGCGTGCAAGAGACAGCAGTTCTTCCCACGTCGCCGCCCAAAGGTGAAGCTGTCCGCGTTTATTTAAGCTCGCAACATAGCGACCGTCAGGGCTAAAAAAAGCTTTTTGCATTGGTTCTGGCGTGACGCTCGACTCAGCAGAGCGTAACAATGCCTGCTCTGTCCCCGTCGTCGCATCCCACAAGCGGACTGTGCCATCCGCACTGGCAGTCGCCAGGGTGGTTGCATCGGGACTAAACTCTGCATCTAGCACTGCACCGCGATGTCCTGTCATAGCGACTCGGAATGCGCCTGTTGCGGCATCAAGAATTCTGGCTGTGCCATCCCAACTGGCGATCGCTACCAGCTTTCCATCCGGGCTAAAGTGAGCGCTACTAATCACATCACGGTGATACAGCGTCGTCACCAGTTGTCCAGAGGCAATGTGCCAAATCCGTGCAGTGTGATCGCGGCTGGCACTCACCACACGCTGGCTATCGGCACTAAACTGCGCCTGCTCAATGGCAGCTTTGTGCCCCTGCAACCGCTGGATCAATTTTCCAGAAGACACATCCCACACCTCAATCGTTCGATCACGACTTACACCCAAAAGCGTTTTAGTATCAGGGCTAAACGCAAGCTGACGGAGCGGCGTAAGACGACTGGACTCAGCCTGCTTGGGCGAACTAGCCGCTGTGGTAAGCATGGGACTGGCATCAAGACGACGCACTCGCTTCAGCGGTTGGTTGGGTTGAGCTTGCCAAACATCCACAGTGCCGTTGGCATTGGCAGTCGCCATTACCTGGGTATCGGCGCTAAAAGCAACACTGGCGAGCTGAGTAGCGGGTAGTTGGTTAAACGGTTCGAGATTGCGAAAAGGCTCAACATCGCCTGATGGCTTTTGACCTGTGGATACGAGAGCAACACGGCTCGTCAACCATGCTGAATCTGCGATCGCGGGTTGGCTCGAAACAATAGGGGATGGCAGTGATTCGTGTCGCGTTGATTCGCCCAACACTCCCAAAAAGTTCAGGACGTTGAATGCCGTCCCTCCCAGCCGTGCAGGACTCCATAACTGGCTCGGTGCAGACGCTCTGTGATCGGAATCGCTTCCCATTACCGCTGGTTTTGTGGGGTTCCAGGTTTGCATGGTGCCATCGATCGCCATAGTAACCATGCCTCCAAAACCTTTGCCTGGTGGTGCCGTTGCCGCACTTGACAGAAGACTGGAGCGTGCGATCGCCGCAGTGGTGGACTTGACGAAAAGCCCCTGGGTCACAGGACGAAAAGCTGCCCACTGCATTGACCCCTTGCTTGTCTTGAGCCTGGGAAATTCGCTTCCCATCTCTGCTGCCCACAGACGTGTTGACCCATCCGCACTGGCAGTCGCAATTAGCGAGCCGTTGCCGCTAAACTGCACGGACGCGATCGCGCCTGTATGACCGTTCAAACTGCTGACCATCGCTCCCGTTTGCACATCCCACAGGCGCGCCACAGCCAGCGCACGATCGTCGCCCAACCCATGACCTGCCATGACGAGCTGACGGCTATCGGGGCTGAAGGCAATGCTGCTGGTTGTTTCATTCTGTGGTGAAGCTTGTCCAGCCAGAACACCATTGTTCAACTCATCACCAGGCTCAAATTGGTGCCACAATTTACCAGTTTCCGCGTTCCAAAGTCGAACGCGCTTTGCATCAACGGCAGCAAGAAAGCGCCCATTAGGGCTAAATAACACCTGTTTCAACGGCTGCACTGCTTGTCCAAAGGGTTGTCTCTGGTGATCGTCTTGAGCGCCCTGGTGAGCAGCAGTCAGAACGCGGCGTAGCTGCCCGGTGCTGCTGTGCCAGAGACGTGTACTGCCATCATCACTAGCAGTGGCGATCGACTGACCATTCGGACTAAATGTGGCATTGCTTACATAGGTTGGATGACGCAATAACATACGACTTTTCCAATCGCTCACCTGCCAGAGTTGCGCGACTGCACCGCTAGCTGTCAACAACTCCCGATTGTTGGGGCTAAAGCTCAAACTGCTTACCAGCGATGCGTGAGGGAGATTAGCCTGCAATTGCCCGCTGTCTGCATCCCACACTCGTACCGCTGTGTCGGCGCTGGCTGCAATCCAGTTACCGTTGGGGCTAAACGTCAATTGCCGCATCGGTGCCTTGAAACCACCCAGCGTCAGTATGCGCTTGCCAGATTCCACTGACCACACCTGAACCTTGGTAACATTTTGAGCGATCGCTGCCAGTTGTTTACCGTTCGGGCTAAAAGCGATCGCCATAATCGGAGTTGACTGTTTCGAGTCTTGAGCTACAGGTTGTATGACTCCCGACGGCTGCTTGTCATCACCCCGCCCATCATCACGCCCATCATCATGCCAAGACAAAACCTTTTCTACAGTTTGCGTTTCAAGCGACCAAAGCAGCACAGTACCATTAGCACCAGCCGTAGCCAGATGCCGTTGATCTGGGCTAAAAATCACTTGATGAATGGCTCCTTGATGTCCTTGCAGGCTAGACTGCAACCGCAGTTTCTGTAGCGCTGCTCGCAGGCTTGCCTGGGCTTCATACGTGTAACCACCTTTTTCGGCAGCGAGCCGACTGATTAGTAAAGCTGCCGTGGGGTCACTGTCCGGTTCTTGCAGAATCGCTTGAGCAACGGCTGCCTGTTGCCGAGAAGTCGCAATTTGCAGTTGGTATTCTTTTTCTGCCTGACTGTTGACCACCGCCCGATATTGACTAAAGGTGACAACCAGCGCGACTAAGAGCGTACAGGGAATCGCCAGTTGCAGTAACCGTCGTTCTTTTTGCGTGCGACGGTTTTCTTCACGGCTGACAGCAATATATCGTTGCGCCAGCGCCGACAGTTCATCTGGATGAGCAATCAAATAATCTTCGGCTTCTATCAGGCGATCGCCGTGTAGTAGATATTCGGGTGCTCGTGACTCTTCCGAGGCATACCAGTCTTTGGCAGCATGTTCCATCCGTCGCTGTTGTTGGAGCAGCTCCCGATTTTCGTCTAGCCAGGTGCGCAGCAGCGACCAATTCCGAATCAGCGCTTCATGCGCAACCTCTACAGTCTCTTGATAATCGCTATTGCCTGACTGATCGATGGCGAAGTTAGCTAGCTCGTTTGTCGATCGCTGAGTAATGCCAGCGATGCTACAGCTAGCACGATCATTCAATAAAAGCGAAGCAGTGCGATCGCGATCGGCGGGTTCCTGCAAGAACTTACCCCGACGCATTTGGGCAAAGCGTAGGGCTGTAGAGACATTGGCAAGCCTCTGCCCTACTCGATCGTGACGATTACATGTGGAAAGAACGCGGTTTGTGACGACCAGCTTTGCTGTAACCAGTTTTTCTAACACTCGTTCGACCAGTTCAACGGGAAACCAGGGGCTTACCAGTTCCGACTTGGCAATGCGACGGCGGGTGTCCTCAGTGCCATCGCCAATCTGCGTCAAGGCAATAAAAATCCGCTTGGCAACACGCTGTTCTTCGTGCGTCAGGCTATGAAAAATGTCATTTGCTCGTTTTTGCAAGGTGCCGCGAACGCCACCCAGCTCATTGTAGGCATCCAGCGTTAAGCGAGCAGTTCCACCGTCTGCATCGAGTTGCCGCTGTTGCCACAGTTCGAGCAGCGTATATTGCAGGAGCGGTAGTTCGCCGGGTGTTCCTACAACGTCCAGCAAAATGTTGTAAACCAGGTTTGGCTCGCAGATGATGCCTGCCTTCTCAGCGGGCTTCACAATAGAGTCTTTGATCTGTTGATACGTCAGGGGTGTCACCGTCACCAAATGTTGCTCGATTTGCTCAGCCAAGCCGTGATAGAGAGCGTACTTGCCAAAAAAATCTGCCCGCAGCACTACTACCACGCTGAAGCAATCCCCAATCTCACGCATAGCAGTGACGAGACTGTTGAAAAAGCTTTGACGATCGTGCTCTGCTTGCAAGCCCTGGCAAAGCGTAAAAACTTCCTCAAATTGGTCAATAATGAGCAAGAGCCGGGAATTTCTGCCGTGTTTAGCAGACATCAGGCTAGCGCGAACCAAATGAGATAACCCGGTGCTGCCGTCACGCAGCAGGGTTTCTGCCCGCCGCAATTGCTCAGCCCGATCGATCGCCGAATCTTTAGGATTGACGAAAGCGGCTGCGAGGCTTTTCAACGGTTGCTCGGTGGGGCTAATTAACTGGATACGCCAGCGATCGCTGCCAGAAAATTTTCTGCCCTGTCGCAAGGTATGGATTAATCCCGCTCTGACTAGCGAAGATTTTCCGCTGCCAGAGGCTCCGACCACCGCAGCAAAATTTCCGATTCTCAGCTTTTCAATGAGCTGATCGGTCAAGTCTTCGCGCCCAAAAAAGTACTCAGCGTGCGCTTCATCAAAAAACTCTAGCCCCCTGTAGGGACAAACATCCTGGACAAGCTCGGTTTTGACCAGCATCGGCCCACTTTGACCGCGCGTGAGAAGAATTTCGCTGCCAGAATTTTCAAACAGTGGTTGCTGCATCTCGCGTTTGAGCGCGTTACTCACCCAATCAGTCAGCGCATAATTAGTGACAGTGCCATTCACCATGCGGGAAGGGTCTAGCCCGTCCAATAACGCCTGGGTGAACACGCTGTACTTACCAATCATCGATTCGTACGCCGCTTCGTATTCCCGTGACGCGGCCATAAACAAGCGATCGGTGCCCGCTCGGGCACCCGGATCTGCCTCTAAGAAGTTGAGCAGTTCACCACTGTGGCAGCAATCTAGTAGGATAATGCGCTGTCGCACTGGACTTTCCTGCAAAAGCCGTCTCAGCCAAAACAGCGAGAGACCATAAAAGCCAGCGCTTGGATTCGCATCGCTAGTAGCTAGAAACCCTTCTTGGACACCAGCGTCTTTTTGTAACCCGTGCCCCGAAAAGTAAAAGAGTGCTGTTTGGGGAATGTTTGTACCCTTCGGTTTGAACAGCCTCACGAGTGCTGCTTCCAGTTCAGCCACCGTGACTTGGGTTTTGAAGCCAATTCTAGATTGACCTGCCTGGACAATCTCTGGCATCCGAACAACTCGAAAATCTCCATCTGCTTGTAACCGCTGCGCGATCGCCTCGGCATCGTGGGAAGGGGCGCTCAAACTTGGCAGCCATTGATAAGTACTAATTCCGACAATCAGAGCGTCGCGTGACATGATGAAAACCTCCCCCACAGCCACTTGCAGTGAGGATAAATAATGTGCTTGACCGTCTTTAGCAACAGTTCAATACATGCCTTTAAGGCAACGAAAGGCAACAGCAAGGGACACACACAATCCAAATCGGGAACCTACACAAAAGGCGTTGATTGCCCCAGTGCTTCTAGTAAAGAGACGATCGCAAAAGTGTAGGGGTAAGCTATCAGAACTCACGTTGATCACTGGACAAAATCTAAGCCAAATGGCTTAGATTTCACTTTACCTAACAGAAATGAAGTCTAAAAGCCCTTGTCTGAGATGGTTTTAGCCGTCCAAGTCAAACAAGCTTTAGAATTTAATATCCTCTTTTCGATCTCAAACGTAATGAAGTTTTTGCCAAGTGTCCAAGGGGGTAACACCCCTAAGGGTGATTTTTAGAGTTGATTTATGAATCGAAAACCCGTTATCTTTCGAAGAGAAATGACTGCACATACTTACAAGATGAATGCAGAGTTATGGCAACCGACACGATCATGAGGACGTTTCCCACTCTGGAATCAACAAGGGGCTTAAACCCCTTGTCCTAACCAATGTGGCGACAGCTAAAGTGTTTGGATCTTAGCTGGAGTGACTCCAAAGCGCGACGACACAAATGCTAGAGGAGACATGCCCGAAGGTCTATGGTCTGCCTTCGCGAATTGCAGCTATGGTTGCTCTAAGTTTTCCGTAAACCAATCTAATGGCTTTTAAACTGCCGACGGCTGACCGCTAGTTTCGGCTGCCAAGGCTTCTAACCGCTCTTGTTGGTCTTGGGAGATACAGGTTTGAATGACCTCATCAATATCCCCTTCAAGCACTGGAACAAGCGAAAAGTTTTGCCCCAGCCGATGGTCAGTAATACGATTATCTTTGTAGTTGTAGGTACGAATTTTTTCGGAACGCGAACCTGTGCCCACCTGCGATCGCCGCATGGATGTCACGACTTCCTGCTGTTCCCGCAGCTTAATTTCGTAAAGCTTTGCCCGCAAGATTTGCATGGCACGCTCACGGTTTTGCAACTGCGATCGCTCTTCGGTACAAAAGATCCGAATGCCGGTCGGTTTATGCATCAAGTCAACCGCCGTTTCAACTTTGTTGACGTTTTGTCCGCCTGCGCCACCTGAGCGTGCCGTCGTTAATTCGATGTCTTTCGGATCAATGTGAACTTCCACATCATCCACTTCCGGCATGATTGCCACCGTTGCGGTAGAGGTGTGCACGCGCCCAGAGGCTTCTGTGACTGGAACGCGCTGCACTCGATGTACGCCTGCCTCAAACTTGAGTTTGCTGTAAACGCGATCGCCCTGAATTTCCAGAATGGCTTCCTTGAAGCCACCCATATCCGCTAGCGATTCGCTCAACAGCTTAACGCGCCAATTTTGACCTTCAGCGTAGCGCGAGTACATGCGCACTAAATCGCCTGCCCAGATGCTGGCTTCATCGCCACCCGTACCAGCACGAATCTCCAACATGATGTTCTTGTCATCATTTGGATCACTTGGTAGCAGCAATACTTTCAGGTGCGCTTCTAAGGCGGCAGACTTGGACTCTAGCTCGCCGACTTCTAGGGTCGCTATCTCGTATAGCTCCAGGTCGCCGCCTGCTTCTTTTTGAATCTGCCTCGCTTCCGTCAGCGACTGCTGCGTCGTCTTCCAGTCATCAAACGTATTGACTACTTCCTCTAAAGACGATCGCGTCTTGGCAACCCGCTGAAATTCACCAGGATCTTTCGCGACATCGGGATCAGCCAAGCGGCGAGTCAGCTCATTAAAGGTCTGCTCAACCGATCGCAGCTTATCCAACAGGTATGCTTCAGCCATAAGACAAAACCACCGAAAACTGTAGAGTAAATCACTAACTTGAAGGTTTTGGCTTGAGAACGCTAGGCTCAAACTCCAGCCTTCGCTCTAAACGCTTCAACCTAAAAGCAGCTTGTCTACCGTTTTTTCTTCTTCTGTGGCGGTGCGTCTGTAGCTTCTTCCCCTTCTAACATGCCGTATTTACGCAGGAAGCGATCGACCCGACCCTCCGTATCAATGATCTTTTGCGTGCCTGTGTAAAACGGATGGTTCCCAGACCAAACATCTACGTGTAGTTCGGGCTTTGTGGAACCGATCGTCATCACGACCTCCCCATTGCAATAGACTTTTGCATCGGGATACCACTTGGGGTGAATATCAGGCTTAGGCATCGTTAACTCTCCAACTTACCGTCTTATTGTTTGATTCTAGCGTTTAGCTCTATGGACGCTAAGTGCTTACAGCTAAGGCTAGTAGCGTCTTACCGTTTCGAGAATTGAGGTGCTTTACGCGCTTTACGTAAACCATACTTCTTACGTTCTTTAGCCCGTGGATCACGGGTCAGGTAACCCTCAATTTTCAAGGGCTTACGGTTATCCGGATCTAACTGACAGAGCGCCCGCGCCACACCTAGCCGCACAGCATCTGCCTGTCCGGTCAGTCCACCGCCATGAGCATTCACCAAAATATCGTACTCTTCCTCTAGCCCCAGCGTCTCCAAAGGCGCTTTGGTAGCGGATAAGTACTCGGCGTTAAACTGAAGATAGAGATCCCCAGGCTTGCCGTTAATCGTTAATTGACCGTTACCAGGAACTAAGCGCACCCGTGCTACCGCTGATTTCCGCCGACCGGTTCCCAAATATACAACGCGACCCTCGTCTATAGCTTGCATTAGTGCTGTCCCCCTGGAATGGTTTGAATCGATAGCGTTTGAGGCATTTGAGCTTTATGAGGGTGATCAGACCCTGCGTAAACTTTGAGCTTTGTGAAGAGCTGCCGTCCCAGCGTATTTTTAGGCAACATTCCCTTCACGGCTTGCTCAATAATACGCTCTGGCAAGCGTGCCTGAAGCTTAGCAAAGGTTTCGGTTTTCATACCGCCAGGACGACCTGAATGGCGACGGTAGAGTTTTTGACTGCGCTTTTTGCCAGTCACATCAATCTTTTCGGCATTGATCACAATGACAAAATCGCCTGTATCCAGGTGAGGAGTGAACGTGGGCTTATTTTTGCCGCGTAGGATAGTTGCAATTTCCGTAGCAAGACGTCCAAGTCGCTGGTCAGCGGCATCGACGATGTACCAATTGCGTTCGATCGAATCGACGGGAGGAAGGTAGGTCTTGGTCATAACAGTCTCGTGTGCTGAAAAGAAGGTTGGCAAGATGGAAAGGCTGATATCACGGCGAGAATCAGGTCACAAGCGATCGCTCAGGCAATGCTGCTAGGCTCAATGCTGGCTGGGTGTCGTACCAAACTTCGGGCGGAAACGGAAACTCTGGATAGCCAACCCGCAGCAAACATAAGCCTTGCGGTGGCGCAGCATACTTCACCTGCTCTCGATGCTCGTTTTCCCACACTTCAGTGAAGCTGAGCGGCGTTCTTAGCCCACGCCCCACCTGCACTAACATGCCGATTAACAGCCGCATCATGCCGTAAAGAAATCCACTTGCCTGCACTTCAATATAGACGAGTGAGCCATCCCGCCTACACTCTGCTGCCTGTACATCTACCCAGGAGTGGGGACGGTCTGAGCCGGCACGGTGAAACGCAGCTAGATGGTGTCGTCCTACCAGCGGAGACAACGCATCCTGCATCAGCGCTTCATCCAGAGGCTCGTAGTAGTAATGCCAGGCGAAGGGGCGAATAAAGAGATTTGGGCGAGGGTCAGTGTACAGTGTGTAGCGATAGCGCCGCCAGAGAGCAGAGAACCGAGCGTGCCAGGTTGGGCTAACGAGCGACGAGGCGCGAATCAGTACATCGCTGTCTAGGCGTGCGTTGAGAATCGATGCCCAACGGGATGCCGGAATGTGTATGGGAGCATCAAAGTGTGCAACTTGAGCTGCCGCATGAACGCCAGAGTCAGTTCTGCCAGCGGCGTGCATGCGGACAGGTTGCTCTAGCACCGCCTCCAAAGCTGTTTCAATTTCTTCCTGTACCGTCCGCTGCTGGGGTTGCCGCTGCCAGCCATGAAAATGCGTTCCCAGGTATTGGATGACCAGGGCAACTCGTTGGGTTGGTAAGGGCGCAGAGGACAGCATAAAATCAGGTCAACTCGATAATAGCCATCTCAGCGTTGTCGCCGCGACGGTGAACGGTACGAATGATACGGGTGTAACCGCCATTGCGATCGCCATAGCGGGACTCTGCCTGCTCAAACAGCGCATGGACTAACTGTTTATCAAAGAGATAGCCCAATGCCCGCCGACGTGCTGCCAACGAGCCGTCCTTAGCAAGCGTAATCATGCGGTCTGCTTCAGAGCGAACAGCCCGAGCACGGGTTTTGGTCGTTTTAATGCGACCATTGCGAATCAGCTCTGTTGTCAGCGATCGCAAGAGCGCGCGGCGCTGATCAGCAGGTTTACTAAGTAGAGGAACACGGCAGCGGTGACGCATGAGACTTCACTTTTAAGTTATGAGTTAGTGGACTGGGAGCAGTTAGCCGTTTCAAGCAACGGTAAGGGTGTCATTAGCTAGGTTTTGAGGATTTTTCCTGCGGCAGAGTAATGCCTAAACGCTGTTGCAACGCTTCAACCACTTCCTCGGCTGACTTTTGACCAAAGTTTTTGATCTCTAACAGATCCTCCTGGCTGTAGTCCAACAGATCTGCCACTGAGTTGATCTGGGCACGCTTCAAGCAGTTGTAGGCACGGACTGAAAGCTGTAGTTCTTCGATTGGGATTTGGTTTGCTGGATTCTCCTCATCCCCTTCATCGTCATCCGATGGCTCAAAGGTGATTTCTTTAAGAGGATTGAATAGATCAACCAGAATATTTGCCGCCTGACTCAGCGCTTCCTGAGGGGTTAAGCTTCCGTTGGTCCAGATTTCCATAATGAGACGGTCTCGCTCAATCAAACCGCCCGCTCTGGCATCCTCAACTGTATAGTTGACCTTACGAACCGGCATGAAAAGCGAATCAATTTGAAGAAAGTCTAGCGCAGTCGTCTCATCCCGCCCTCTTTCAACGGTGCGGTAGCCTTTGCCGCGCTCAACCCGAAACTCCATTTCCAGTGTTGCGCCAGCGGAAAGGGTAGCGATGTACTGGTTCGGATCAACTAACTCAACTTCAGTCGGAAGATCAAACTGATCGGCTGTGACGGTTGCAGGTCCCTGCGCTAACAGGCGACCAATTTGGGGCTGGGGCGAATAGCTTTTAAGGACGATTTTCTTCATATTCAGTAAAATATCAAGCACATCCTCACGCACCCCCGGAATTGTTGCGAACTCGTGATTCACACCGGCAATTCGCACCGCTGTTACCGCCGCGCCTTCTAAGTTAGAGAGCAACACACGTCTCAAAGCATTACCTAATGTAATACCCTGCCCGCGCTCCAGAGGTTCAATCACAAATCTGCTATTCTGGCTTTGATCCCGTTCCGTTTTAGATTCAACACATTCGACCTGAAACTGTGCCATGTAGCAACCTCCCCGCTTCTTAATGAAAGGCAAACGCCTTGCCAACTTAACTCTGAACCTACAAAATCCCTATCATCTTTCAGGCAAGGCTGCCTTTCAACAGCACCTGCCCACACGGCTTCAAGTAACCGCAATGAACAATTCTGCTTAAACCCGACGGCGCTTCGGAGGACGGCAACCATTGTGTGGAATGGGCGTCACATCTCGAATGAGTGTAATTTCGATCCCAGAACCCTGAAGCGCTCGGATTGCTGTTTCTCTACCAGCACCTGGACCGCTAACCATCACTTCAAGCTGACGCATACCCTGATCGGCTGCTCTGCGGGCGGCGCTCTCCGCAGCAGTTTGCGCCGCAAAGGGAGTACCTTTTTTAGCACCCTTAAAGCCACTTGAACCAGCGGATGCCCACGAAATCACTTCACCATTGGTGTCTGAGATGGTGACAATAGTGTTGTTGAACGTAGATTGGATGTAAGCAACGCCGCTGGGCACATTCTTCTTCTGCTTACGTGCTCCGGTTTTTCGAGCTGGTTGTCGTGCCATGATCGGTTCTCTAATTTGGTGTTAACGTCGTTGGCTAAATAGTGGAATAAAAGCTCAGTAGCAATAGCCTCATCCTTGAGTGCTTTACAGAGCGCTGTTGCAGCCAAAGCAACCCTCATTTTTTAGCAGAGAAGGCTGTTAAAGCTACTTCTTGCTAGGAGCTTTCTTCTTACCAGCAACGGTACGACGACCGCCGCGTCGAGTACGAGCGTTGGTGCGAGTTCGTTGCCCACGTACAGGAAGACCAAGGCGATGACGACGACCGCGATAGGTGCCAATATCCATCAATCGTTTGATGTTCATCGACTCAAGCCGTCTTAAATCACCTTCAATTTGGTAATTCTCCTCAACCTCTTCACGCAGCAACGAAACGTCGGCGTCAGTCAAGTCCTTAACACGAATGTCTGGATTAACGCCAGTTGCTTTAATCACGTCCTTGGCACGAGTCAGTCCAATGCCGTAGATATAGGTCAGTCCAATCTCGATCCTCTTGTCGCGAGGTAAGTCTACTCCGGCAATCCGTGCCACGCTTTTCGCTCCCAGTCTTCTAATGCTAAAACTTCAACCTTAATCACCGACATTACCCTGCATCGACAAAGAAGCAACTCCAACAGGCTGCTCTAACCTTGACGCTGCTTGTGC
>JACMKO010000478.1 GCA_014380065.1 Leptolyngbya sp. ES-bin-22
CGGCGATCGCCCCTACCAAAAACTTGCGGCATAACGGTGAAGTCTAATGACAGCAGACAACCCTTTTACGCCCAACCGACCAATTAGCTGCCGTCCGTTGCAGCGCGTAGTTAGGGATTGATACCGAACGATTCAACGTCCTCACTTTTTTTGTCAGCGGCTATTTGGGCAGTGTAGCAGGCACACTCGTTGGCTCCAGCGTCAGTATCGCAGGTCCCTACTTTGGCATCGGGTTCGGGCTGAAAGGGCTGGCAGTGATCGTGCTGGGCGGTTTAGGCAGCATTCCTGGTGCCGTAGTCGGTGGGCTGGTCATTGGACTCATCGAAGCCTTTGTACCAGGAGAATTCTCTGCTTACAAAGATGCTGTTGCCTTTGGGCTATTGTTCATCATGCTGATGGTGCGACCGCAGGGTTTATTGGGTCGTTCGTTCGTGCAAAAAGTTTAGGCTGAGACGGTAAATGAATGCTTCGACTGCTCGTGGAGGCGATCGCTGTGGATATGTGACGGCGATCGCCCCTACCAAAAACTTGCGGCATAACGGTGAAGTCTAATGACAGCAGAAAACCCTTTTACGCCCAACCGACCAATTAGCTGCCGTCCGTTGCAGCGCGTAGTTAGGGATTGCAATCATTTTCAGAGTTGAATTCTAAAGTCATCAAGTGCTCGTCGTAAAAGCATCCTGCTCGCGAAAATGTTTCTTGCTCGGTGCCGTAGATTTGGAAGCCGAGCGATTGATAAAGGCGGATTGCCGCTTCTTGTTGGGTTACGACGGTGAGGTTAACTCTTCGGATGCCTGGCGTGTTCGCTGCCCGACTCAATGCCTTTCGGACGAGCGCCCTCCCGCAACCGTTGCGGCGGAACGGGGTCATGACATAAAGCCCTGCCAGATAAGCACGGTGTTTCTCATTTGGTGCGGCATAGCGAGAAAGCCGAACGATGCCGATGAGCTGCTCGTCCTGAAACGCTCCGAAGAAGCAACGGTCATCACTCTCTATGAGTCTCGCGGCGGTCTCGGTTAGGTTAGGTTCGTCCTCTGGAAGCGAACCAAAAGCGGGCGGCTGTTCGCGAAGCGCACTCAAACGCACGGTCCGGTACGCCTCTGCGTCGATGAGAGTAAGTACACGCACATCAAACAGCGCATTGCTGTACTGAGGCTCAATGATTTGGCTTTCGTTCATAAGAAAAAGTCAATGCCTAGCAACTTAATTCATTAGACTAAAAGTCTCTGCGTAACAACCCAGTTTGGATAAATAGACAGATTAATTTTGTATAACGTCACAGAGAATTCCTACGAGCACAAATTTTCTCTACATATCCTAGCTTTAGAAATAAATGGAGACGTTCTGTTTAGCCCGATCGCGCCTTCTACATCATCTCCACGCTTTCTACAGAACCACGCTTGAGCTTGGTCGCCCTTCTACCTCTGCACACACAAGACTCATACCTGCAAACGATAGACTGGACTCAAGGTTAAAGCCTAGAGTTGAACGTTCAGAGATTACAGGTGCCATGTCTCGCAAACGCTTTGTCATTGAAATGGGGATGGGAGTTGATCAACACGGGCAGGAACCAACCGTTGCGGCGGCGCGTGCTGTCCGGAACGCGATCGCGCACAATGCGCTGCCTGGTATTTGGGAAGTTGCCGGGTTAAGTGATCCCGATCAGATGCTTGTTGAGGTTCAGGTTGCCGTGCCTTACCCCGATCAGGTGCGAGAAGCAGAGGTGCTGGCGGTGCTGCCTTTTGGGCGCAAATCGCTAACGGTGGAAGCGGGTGGCATGGTGGTTCAAGGACGGGCGATCGCGTCGCTGAATGATAAAAACGATGAAATGCTGGTTGCTGTGGCATCTGTGACGGTGTTCATTGAGCAGCCTGACATAGAGACTCTTTAGCCCTCTACGCCTTCATCTTCAGACGGCTGAGGCTCCCTGTTACAGAGGTGATCGATGAGTTCTAGCAGTGCTTGATAATTGGTGATGGGCTTAACGCACAGTGCATCGGCTTGAGATTGATCGAGCAGTGCCTGACGCTCATTGAGCATGGCGTAGGCAGTGACCATGATGATCGGCAGATGCGTTGTTTCGGGATGGGTCTTCAGGACGTGTGCCAGATCAGCGCCGCTGATGGCTTGCCCCTCCCACTCGGCTCCAGGCAGGTTCACATCCATCAGCACAATATCCACAAGCTGCGATCGACAGCGATCGATAATCTCAGCAGGCTCATCGGCAATGACCACCTGATGGCCACCCAGTCGCTGAATCAGCTTGGCAGTCCCTTTAGCCAACAGTTTATCGTCATCGACTAGAAGCACATTCCAGGCGCACATACGGTTCACTATTGTTTGTAGAAGTTGCTGGTAGGCAATTCACTCCCCAGATTGTGCCCATATGCGCCGCTTTCACCACCGCATGAACTTATTTTTTGTCTTGGTTACACAACGGTGCTGGTGGCAGTTTCTAGCAGCACTCTCACCGTTAAAGCGATGGGTCAGGTAGCGTGAAGGTGATCGTTGTACCTTGTTCTTTACCGGGACTATCGAGCCAAATTTGACCGTTCATCAACTCTACCAACCGCTTGCAAATCGTTAGCCCTAAGCCGGTGCCTCCGTAGCGCCGTTTGATCGAGCCATCTGCCTGGACGAAAGGATCAAACAGTGAGTCTTTGTGTTCCAGGTCGATGCCAATACCCGTATCGGCAACCGAGATTTCGACGACTTGCTGCGGGGAGTGGTCAACGGTTTGAATGCGTCGTACAGCACGAAGGTGCACGCTACCAGCGTTTGTAAACTTGAAGGCATTTGCCAACAGGTTGGTCAGGATTTGTCTCAATTTGACGATGTCTGCCTGCACGTAACCAACTTGACAGTCAAGCACCAACGCAAGGTCTTTTTGGCGGCTCTCTAGCTTGAAGAGATCGGCTTGCTTTTGGAATAGCGCTCGCAGATCAATGCGTTCCCGCTGGACGCTCATACGCCCTGCCTCGATTTTGGCAATATCAAGAATGTCATTAATGATATCAACTAAATTCTCTGCCGATTGATAGGCAACATCGATGTATTCTTGCAGTTCTTCTGGGTTGTCGTATAAGCCTTGCTTGAGTAGTTCAAGATAGTTTAGTGTCGAAGCCAGGGGGGTTCGCAGTTCATGGCTGGTCGAAGAAAGGAAGTCTGATTTAAGACGGTTGGCTTCTTCAGCCGATGACCGCGCTACGTTGAGTTCGCGGTTGCGCATTTCCACTAGAATGCGCTGTTCACGCTCATAGCGGTAAAGCCGATTTTGCATGATTGCCATAGTCAGGTGTGTGCCGAGCGATCGCACCAGTTCAATTTCGTTAGCTGCCCACTGCTGCACCTGCCCATGCTTAAGTTCTTGCCATGCCGCAAACGACTCTCGTACTGGTTGGTGGCGCTCATCGGGGTTAAATCGACCAGCCCAAAGGATATTGGTATCAATTTCATCGCGAAAGAGGGTCAGACACCCCAAGGTCAAGTCACCATAGCGCAAGGGCATAACGAGCAAACTGCGAATGGGGGTGTTGCGAAAGCTAGGCAAAACGTCTTCCAGCAGCGCCTCTTGGTAAAGGTTAGCCACTGCCCACGGGCTAGACCCTGCGTGGTTTTGTAACGTTAACCAACTCTGGTCATTGTGCTCTGGATTGGGCACCCATTCATTCAGGTGTGGCTCTGCTGCTTGAGAGGGCAGTTCGGCGGCAATTAACTGCTGCCAAAAGAGCGCTGCTTCTAAAGGCTGGTCGTGGTCAACGTGCTCTGGCTGAGTCCCCGTCGTATAAATCTGTGACATGGCATCAGCTTCATTTGGTGTCAGGTACAGACGACCGCCCACACACCCAACGACTTTGACAACTTGTTCTAACACAAGCTGTAGCACTTCATAAATGGGCATGGGCGAGTGCAGCAGGGTCGAAATCTGATTGATGACGGCTTCACGATTGGCTTTCATGCGAGTGCTGGTGAGCAGTTGAGATTGCGCGATCGCGATCGACACATGATCTGCCACCATTTGCACCGTCTGTAAACGCTTTTCGGAAAATTGCTTTGGGGTCGCGTGGTGAGAGACCAGTAGCCCCCACATGTCCTGACGATGAAAGATAGGGATGACCAGCGATGACTGTACGCCCATTGCGGTCAGGTACTGCACATGGCACGGATCAACCGGACGGCGCAAAACGTCTTCGATTGGCAGTGCTTGCATCTCGTCTAACGTCAACTCACCCACTGTTTTGGGGTATTCTAAGCGACTGAGCGTGATGGTTTGTGAGGCAACGTCTACAATGGAACGCTGTCGGGCTTTGACAAACATCTCGCGCGCAGCAGCAGGAATGTCGGTGGCTGGAAAATACAAGCCCATCAGGGATGGCAGCCGTTCTGGGTGGGTTGTTTCTGCAATGACCTGCCCGGTGCCGTCGGGCTGGAAGCGGTAAATCTTGACGCGATCGGTGCCCAAAAACGACTGCACCTCTGCCACCGTTGCCGAGAGAATTTCCTGTAGCTCCAGCGATTGCCGAATGCGGTTGGTCATCCGGTTTAGCAAATTGCCGTGAGTCAAGCTTTGATCGGTGGGTTCTGGTTGCTTGTGCTTAGCCATAAATCCTGGTCACTAATCGTTAATTTTAAAGTTTGAAAAGTGTCCGGCGGTTAAAAGCGCTACTAGCAGGTACAAAGTCCGCCTGCGCGGTTTACAGCAAAGCCAAGGTTTTAGCACCTGCGGCGGTAGTTTATAGCCCTTCGGGTATGGCTTCGCCTCGCGTTTCTTGTCTGCCGAAAGCTATACGCTAGTGCCCGTCTAGCTGTGACTTTAGCCAAGGCTGCTTAGACGAGGCACTCAACCATCCAGCACATCGGGCTTGCAGCTTTTCTGAGCGCTAACGATCGCCACCTTCAGTCTATGGAGAGAACAGACCTTATAGCTACGCAGAATTTACTGAATCTGACGTTAGCGGTCTCTATGCTACCGAAGTAGGGCGCTCCATGTGCCAGCACCGACAACGCCATCCTGCTCAAGCCTGAAGCTGCGTTGTGCGGCTTTGACAGCGGTTAACGTCTCGGCACCAAACACACCATCGGCTGCTCCTTTGAACACGCCGAGCGATCGCAGTCGCTCTTGTAGGGCGACCACAGCCGAACCCTTCATGCCCTGCCTCAAGGTGGGAAGCACGACAGGCGCGTTGGGCGATGTTGCTGGGGTTGCTGGAGACGGTGTAGTGGTCGTCTTACCTGGCTTTGGGGTAACGCTACTGGGAGCAGGCTTCACGGCAGGGCGAGGATTCGTGACTGGTTTAACGCTTGACGGTGCTGGGCTAGATCCTGCTGGCACGGGGAATGATGCCGCCGAACTGTTAGCGATCGAGGGTGACGCAGCAGTAGTGACGGCAGGAGCCTGAACGGTGCCACTGGCAGTTGGTGTGGGGGGCGTACTCGGTGTTTCCACGGCTGGAAACAGGCGATTCCATGTTGCGGGTCCTGTAATGCCGTCTGCACCTAAGCCAGCCGCTTGCTGAAACTGGGAAACAGCCGCAACAGTGCTCTGTCCGTAAACGCCATCGACTGTACTGCTGTAGTACCCTAACAATTTTAGAGTGGCTTGCAGTTCCGTTACCTCAGCGCCTCGGCTACCTGACTTCAGCGTTGGACGCATCAGCACTTCGGTAGCAGCTTTGCCGGCTTCTGTGTTCGTGGCACTAGGCTGAGTGAGCGCACTGGCTGTCGTGAAATGCAGTAGGGCGGTATAGCCCAAGCTCCCCAGTAGAGTGAAGACGATTCGGTAAGGCAGCCCAAAAATCAGCGTTTGAGGCTTAGATAAATCTGCCTGCGATAAATATGACTGCGCCTTGCCCATGGCTGGAATCCTTCTGTAAATAATTGAAAACAAATAGTTGAAAGCACCGATCGAGCAAACGTGACCTGGAGATCAAGAGAGTAACTCAGTCTGGAAAAGAAGCTGGAAAAGAAGGTAATGGTAGCGGTATCGTTCCAGTGCCTTTGCCCTAGAGCTACTATAGGTGAGTCGGGATTGAATAGAACTGAGAGTTCCTTAAATCCGCTGGATCTGGTTACGGTGTACACATGTTCTCTCTACGTTGGTTCAAACTTTTTCAGCCCCTGAAAGCGGGAGCTTGCGGGGATCTTCGAGCGGTTTGGTTTCCCCAGCATTGGCGGGTAGGGGGCGTATCGCTAGTGTTGCTAGATTGAGTGACTTGCGTCATACGGTAGGTCTGTCCGAAGGATGCTTGAGCGGCTCAAGGCTGGGTTGGCACGCGAGGCGGAGGCGACGATCGCCCGCTTAGCGATTTTTACTTTAGCAATATTCACTTTAATCAACACGCCACAGGAGCGATCGGCGATCGATGCGCTATTCACTATCGAGCCGCTTTCAGGGCACCTTGCTAACAGCGGCGTTGGGTGCTGAGTTGGGGACTTACGGATGTTTAGAGCACCCTCACACGAAAGAGGGCACCTGTGACTTAGAGCCAGAGGGATCGTCGTCAACTCCAGCTAGTCTGGCTGGTTGGCACCCTGGGCTTATGTCTAGCCTCAAAGCTTCTACACCCATACCCTGGGGTGAGGCGGCAGTCCAATGTGCTCGTGTGCTCGTTCACGCTGGCAGGTGGAATGAGTTTGAAATGGCAGCGATCGGGGTTCGGCTTACGGCTGGCAGGCTGACAACAGGCGCGATACTGGCGCAGTCACGCTCACGCGAAGCCTCAAGCACTGCTGAATATGCGCTTGCGGCGCTGCCCCTGGCGCTATTTTTCTACGAGGATGAAGCAAAACAAAGGCAGCTATTGCTCCAAACCGCGAAGCTCTGGCAGGCTCCTCCGGGTGCTGAAGCTGGGCTACTGGCAGTAGGCTACGCGATCGCGCAGGTGCTAAAAGACCGTCTGGAGCGTCTGATGCTAGTGCCTCAAACCATCGCCTACCTCAAACAGAGTACTGCTAATCCAACGGACATCCTGTTAGATTTGATCGAGACTCTAGAGCAGGCTCAAGCCCTTTTAGGTCAGGGTGCTGGGCTTTATGCTGCGATCGAGCAGCTACGGGCTAAAGCGGCTTACAGTGGCAACGAGGCAATGGCGCTGGCGTTCTACTGCTTTCTCAGTACGCCTGACGAACTGCATCTGTCATTACTACGGGCAGCTCGTTTTCGTGAGGCTGCGTCCGTTGTGTGTGCGTTGACGGGTGCGTTAAGCGGTGCACATAACAGTCTCAATGGTCTGCCCTTAGCATGGCGCATTGACAGCCCATTGCCATTGCTGTGGGATCTCTCTAATGTGGAGTTGAAGCAACTGGCAGCTCAGCTCTTTGCGGTCTGGTCTGGTCTATACGATCCGGCAACGCCCCTACCGACGAGCGCGATCGAGGCTGCTGGTGTCATCCGTCCCCGGTAGCGCTGCTGTAGAGCTTTGGGAGAAGGCTCATTCGTTTCAAAGGCAAAACGGCTTTCTATAATGGAAGGGCTATGCAGATCGTTTTCGTTCATTCCTGTTATTCCATTCAGAATCGCTGCCTCTGGCGGGGCGACTGTGTTTCACCATGAAATTGCTTCAGCGGCTGATGCAACCTTTGGAGCCACCTAGTCTCGATCGCGGCAGGCAGTTGTGGGCAACGTGGGAAGCGCTTTTGCGTCAGACGGCAACTGACCATCCCCTTTTGCACAACCTTTTGCCATCAGCCCGATCCAGTCGATCGAATCAAGCGCTGCCAATGAATGCAGATGGCTCCTCTGGGCAGCCCAATGGACAGACCCTATCCAAACTAAAAGCGGCTCCTGGCGCTGCCTCTCGCTCTTCTCTACTGGTCGCCATGACGGTTGTTGCTCTCACCAGCGCGATCGGGCATCGGTTTTACAACGCACCGAAGCTGGATGTCGGCAAGGCTGTGCCCCAGGCGATTTTTGCCCCTGCCACTGCTACGGTCGAAGATACCAGAGCGACGGAGGAGAAGCGTAAAGTCGCTCGTAAAGAAGCGGCATCTGTCCTGATGCTAGATCAGGGGATGAACCAGCAGATCGAGCAAGCCATTCAGCAGCAGCTCAACCAGGGCAATGAATTGAGGCAACTGGCAGGTGCGTTTCCATTTGCCAAAACCGCTATTTTGTCTCTACCCGTGCAAACGTATCTGCGACAAGCGTCTGCACAAGATTGGAATCAGGTTACTACCACCGCAAGCCGCGCCCCAACCCGTTTAGATACTGCTGCAACGAAACTGAAGACGGCTGACTTAGATGTGAACCAGCAAAAAGCTTCTGCTGAGCTGCGATCGTACCGCCGTACGGTTAACGCAACCGACTATAGGGCGTTGATCGAGTCCATCACTCAAGCGCGATCGCAATACGGTGCGGCTCTCAAATCACTGCCTCAAGCAGCGGCTTCAGGAGAAAAGCCTGTTTACGATGCGTCATTGCTCAACCTGAGCGATCCAGAATGGCGGCAAACCCAGACGCGCCTCCTGCAAGCAGCAGACCGGATTTTGGCACAGGGCATTCCTCTCGGTTTACCGCAGTCAGTGCTCAATGAGGCGGTGAAGCTTCAAGTGAAGGATTGGGTGCCAGCGGGCGCAGAGGCGATCGCGACAAACCTGTTGCTGACATCGCTACAGCCAAACCTGTTGCGGGATGAGACTCAGACGCGGCTGATGGCAGAACGAGCGGCACAGGATGTGAAACCAGAGATGGTGTCGATTCATCAAGGCGAGGCAATTGTGCGCGCTGGCGAGACCATTACAACGGCTGACTTTGCTCTGCTGGACAGCTTTAAACTCAGCCGTCGTGGTGTCGATTGGCTCGGCTTGATCGGGTTTGGGGTGGTGGTTGGTGGCGCGGTTGGCATCTATTGGTTAGTTGAGCGCCGCTTTCATCCGGGAATGCGTCGCCGCGATCGGGTGCTGATTGTGCTGCTCACGTTGAGTACGCCGCTACTATTGGCGCTGCACGTTCCTTCAACGAATCTACCAGCCGTTGGGCTGTTAGTGGGCAGTTTCTACGGCTCACCACTAGGCATCGCCGTTGCGGTTTTACTAACGCTCTGCTTACCCGTTGGTACGGTATTACCGTTGAGCCATCTTTTGTCGAGTGCGGCAGGCGGTGTTCTCTGTGGTTTTATGGCAGGACGGCTGCGATCGCGCGAAGACCTGGCGCTTTTAGGCACGGCGGTGGGTGTCCTTCAGGGGGTACTTTATCTCTTGCTCAACGTCGTTTCGGGTGCAGGCTTCTATACCCTTCTAGGCTCAACCGCGATTCATGGGCTGATTGGGCTTGCCTGGAGCATTGTAGCGATCGGGGTCAGCCCGTACCTGGAGCAACTGTTTGACCTTGTGACGACGATTCGCCTGGTGGAACTGGCAAACCCGAATCGTCCGTTACTTAAGCAACTCGCCGCCAAAACACCGGGCACTTTCCAGCACACGCTGTTCGTTGCCACTCTGGCAGAGGCAGCAGCGCGGGCACTGGGTTGCAATGTTGAACTGGTACGTGCGGGTACGCTTTATCACGATATTGGTAAAATGCATGACCCACTGGGCTTTATCGAGAACCAGATGGGCGGACCCAACAAGCACGACCTGATTGATGACCCGTGGAAAAGCGCTGCCATTATCAAAAAGCACGTCACGGAAGGCGTGGTGATGGCGCGTCGCTATCGCCTGCCTAAAGCTGTGCAGTCCTTTATCCCTGAGCACCAGGGCACGATGATGATTGCCTACTTCTACCATCAGGCACAGCAGCGAATGCAGGAAGCTTTAGCAAGTAGTCAGCCCGTGCAACCAATCAAGGACTTAGACTTTCAGTACGATGGACCTGCACCCCAATCGCGGGAGACTGGCATTGTGATGCTGGCAGATTCATGTGAGGCGGCGTTGCGATCGCTCAAAGATGCCACTCCTAAAGAAGCGCTTTCCATGATCAACAAAATTCTCCGCGCCCGCTGGCAAGACAAACAGCTCATTGATTCTGGTTTGTCTCGTGAGGAGATGTCTAAAATCGCCAATGTTTTCGTCGATGTATGGCAACAATCGAACCACCAGCGTATTGCGTATCCATCAAAACCCATTAGCCTTCAGCCATCGACCAGTAAGGTTTAGTGATTATCCCTTCACACCGCTGCCAGATTCGGTTGGGACAATGTAGTGCTGCATGAAAATGAAGAAGAGTAGAATGGGCGCGATCGAAATCACAGAACCCGCCGCAATCAAGCGCCAGTCGAGCGAGAAGGTGCCTGCTAATGTAGCAACTCCAAGCGGCAGCGTGTAGTATTCTGGGCGATCGAGCACAATCAGGGGCCACAAAAAATCGCTCCAGGAGCCGATAAAGACGAAGATTGCCAGCGTCACCAGTGCCGGACGGATCGCGGGGATCATCACGTACCACCAGATTCCTAGTTCTGAGCAGCCATCCATCCGTCCCGCTTCTTCCAGTTCTTTGGGCACACCTTGAAATGCCTGCCGCAAGAGAAAAATGCCAAAGGCAGAGGCGATCGCAGGGAAAATGACACCCAGATAGCTATTTCGCAACCCTAACTGCACTGCCAGTACATACAGCGGAATCATTACAATCTGAAACGGAATCATGATCGTGGCGACGATTAACGTGAAGAACATCTCTCGACCCCGAAAGTTAAGCCGTGCGAGTGGGTAAGCTGCCAGCGCACAGAACAGCAGATTTAACCCAACAGTCAACACTGCTATAAAGGTACTGTTGAACAAATAGCGCCCAAACGGATTCGTCCGCCAAACTGTGACAAAGTTCTGAAACGTCGGCTGGCTAGGAAATAGCTGCGGCGGAAACTGAAAAATATCCTCAGTCGGTGATTTGAGCGAGGTGCTGATGAGCCACACCAACGGGATGAGCATGACGATCGCGATCGCGCTTAACAGACCGTAAATCCAGACGCTAGTCAATTGTCTGTGCTTCATGTGAGGTAACTGGAAGTTCAAAGACATGCTAATAGCAGCAACTAGAGTATATCTGCACCAATGATTTTTGCAGAAATAGCGACTACATTGCTGACGAAAGTTGTAGTGAGTTATTCTGAAGTGGCTCACCCTCAGATGGGAAACGGGCTTGCTATGAACACAGCACGAGAGTCAAGTTTTGGAAAAGCACTGTATTATCCTTACATTCAAATTCAGGATGAAAATCAGCTAAAGTGTGCCTTACTTTATTTTGAGGGTATTCACAGAATTGTTCCAAAATATATCCCCCTTCATGACTCAGCGGTTGTTCATGCAGTAATTGAAGAAGGCTTGCTAGAAGACCAAGATCCAGAAGACTATGCTGAAAGAGCAAGCAAAAAATTTGAAGAAGATTTTCTGTCTTTGCTAAAGCAAGAAACGCCAGAAGCCATTACAGTATTGAATCAAGCGTCACAAGCATTTTCCAAGAACCAAGTTACAACCAACTCTTTGAATATAAAGAAAATGACTTGTAATCTCTCTTAGGAGTTAAAGTCTCTTGGGATAGCAAACCAAGTTGGTGACTGGTTGAAAGTTGATTCGTCTGTAGCTGGTTCTTACATGATGTGTCTAGCCAGTGTTATGAGCAGTTCTATCCAAGTCCCTCTCATAACCGATACATCTGAATATCAGAGTTTAGGTGAATTCCTATCGTTTGGACAGTTGCCTAAACATCCCTCTACCGAGCCGCTCAATATTTTACTCAGCATAGATGTAGATTTCCCTGATCCTAAATCTCTCAAGGATGTCCCAATTGCTGATATTCTCTCTTATTCATAAAAACCGTAAAGATGAGCGCAAGCAATTCCGTCAAGAGGTTGAATCTATTAGAGTAAAGGCAAATCAAATCAGTGATCCGATCGCTCTAAATGACTTCTTTCAGCAGCAAAAGAGAGACATTGAGTCTGCGATTACAGATCATCAGAAAACATTAAGTGAATTAAAGATTAAATCTGTAGGCTCATTCCTTAGAATTAGTGCTCCTACGATGTTTTCAGCAGTTGCTGCTACTACTACTACAATGCCTCAAGCTGCGCCTGTTTTAGCGTTAGGGGGCATTACATGGGGGTTCATTGAGTGGTGGTATGAAATGCGCGGTAAAAAGCGTGATGTGATTGAGAAATGTCCCTGGCATTATTTACTTTCAACGAAGCAGGTCTACAGACCAAAAACCTCATTTGGTGCGCGTCTGTGGGCACTACGCCAAAAAGCGATTGCAATGGGTGAACCTCTGCTAACAACCACAGAACTTGAGCGGGAAATTGCTGAACGACGAGGCGGATACGGTGAGTCGTAGAAAGACTTATATTAGATCTGTTGCTTTATAGAACCCATTTGAGATCTCAGGAAGGGGTAGCAAGCCGCTTCAGCATGAGCCTGACAAAGTAGAGCTTGAGCTTGGTTGTGGCATGAGCGAGGGTGCCTGCTTTCACCATGATAAGAGATGTCAAATGGGTTATGTATGTTCTGTCATAGGCGTATTTGGCTAAATCTGGCTACTGCTAACGACGAAAATCCTACAGAAACAGCAGTGTAGACAGAAGAACCATTGACGCTTATCACTAAATTAGGGGACGAGGAAATTAGGAAATGAGGAGAATTTTTAGATGAATAACCAGATTCAATCACAAGCAGCAAAAGTCTGGGGCATTGTTAAAGACCCCGCCACAGGTGCAACATACACACAGGTAGTTTCCACCACCTGGCTGATTCTCAAAGAAGCGGGCTACCTGCTCTGGCTGGTCGTTTGTCTGACGCTTGTCTTTGGCGACTGGATTTGGCGGACAGGCTACCGTACAGGCTGGAGTACCCGCGAGTGGATCAACAATTTTGAGAAGCCGAAGACGGATACCCTTGCTCAGGATGCGGGTCAGGGGTTGCTCGAAGCCAGTAAGTCGGCATTGACAAGCGCGATCGCCACAGCCAAGAACCAGCTAGGCATTGAAGACAAGCCCGAACCGCTTTTGGCAAGCACACCGCCTGCTTCAACGCCAGCACCAACGCCAACACCGACACCAACACCGACACCAACACCCATATTTACGCCTTCAACACCTCCGACTCCAAAAACCGAGGAATTGGACTCTGAATAGCTGTCGAGTGCTCTGTCTTACCTACGGCATCAGAATAGATGCGATAGACTAGCACTTCAGAAACGATTGCGAGGTCAGGGAAGAATGGGGGCACGGTCAACTGCTGCGAAGGCTAATTCAGACATGGAATCGGTGGAGTCAGCCGAACAAGCTGTTAAAGCCAAGCTTCAGGCTACAAATGGGTCAAAGGCTAATAGCAGTCAGTCACCCAATGCCTGGTCGATCGAGAAAAGTGAGGAACTCTACCGCATCACGGGTTGGGGCGAACCGTATTTCTCGATTAATGCAGCGGGACACGTCACCGTCTCACCCGAAGGCGATCGCGGCGGTTCGCTCGACCTTTTTGACCTGGTGAACGCCCTCAAGCAACGCAACTTAGGTTTGCCGCTGCTGATTCGCTTCTCTGACATTCTCCAAGATCGCATTGAACGGTTGAATGCAGCGTTTGCGAAGGCGATCGCCCGCTACAACTACCCTGGTGTGTATCGCGGCGTGTTTCCCGTTAAGTGCAACCAGCAGCGGCATTTGGTGGAAGCACTCGTTGGTTTCGGCAAGCCCCACCAGTTTGGCTTAGAAGCGGGATCAAAACCTGAACTCATGATTGCGTTGGCAACGCTGAAGACTCCCGGCGCACTGCTCATCTGCAACGGTTACAAAGACCGGGAATATATTGAAATGGCAATTCTGGCGCAGCAGTTGGGGCAAACTCCGATTATTGTGCTGGAGCAAGTTGAAGAAGTGTCGCTCGTCATTGAAGCGGGTCGCAAGCTGGGCATTCGTCCCATCTTGGGTGTGCGCGCTAAGTTGAGCAGTAAGGGGGTGGGACGTTGGGGCACGTCAGCGGGCGATCGCGCCAAGTTTGGCTTGACCGTCCCCGAAATTCTCAGCACGGTTGAGCAACTCCGCGCTGCCAATATGCTGGACTCGTTGCAGCTCTTGCATTACCACATTGGCTCTCAGATTTCGTCGATCGCGGTTGTCAAAACTGCCATTCAGGAAGCAAGCCAGATTTACGTAGAACTGGCGAAACTGGGCGCAGCCATGAAATACCTTGATGTTGGCGGCGGCTTAGGCGTGGATTACGACGGTTCCAAAACCAACTTTTACGCCTCCAAAAACTACAATGTCCAGAACTACGCCAATGATGTGATCGCTGAGGTCAAAGAAGCCTGCGATGAACGTAAGCTACCTGTGCCAACCCTGGTGAGCGAAAGCGGGCGGGCGATCGCCTCTCACCAATCTGTCCTTGTGTTCGATGTCCTCAGCACCAGCGAAGTGCCCTCCGGTGTGCCGGAACCCGTGCAGGAAACCGAACATCTGATTGTCCGCAACCTGTACGAGACTTACGAATCCATTACCGTCGAGAACTACCAAGAGGCATACCACGACGCAACTCAGTTTAAAGAAGAAGCCATCAGCCTGTTCAACTTCGGCTACGTCAGCCTGCCCGAACGTGCCAGAGCCGAACGCCTTTATTGGGTTTGCTGCGAAAAGATCCTGGCGATCGCCCGTCAGCAAGAATACGTCCCCGATGATCTGGAAGATCTCGAAAAGATCATGGCATCGATCTACTACATCAACCTCTCGGTGTTCCAATCGGCACCAGATAGTTGGGCGATCGACCAGCTTTTCCCCATCATGCCCATCCATCGTCTCGACGAAGAACCCACCAAACGCGCTACTCTCGCCGACCTCACTTGCGACAGCGACGGCAATATCGATCAATTCATCGACCTGAAAGATGTGAAGCCTGTGTTGGAATTGCATCCACTCATAGCGGAAAAAGGGAGTAGGGAATCGGCAGTAGGGAGTGGGAAAGAATCCTACCCTACCCCCCACTCCCCACTCCCCACTCCCTCCCACAAACCTTACTACCTGGCGATGTTCCTTGGCGGCGCATACCAGGAGATTATGGGTAACTTGCATAACCTGTTTGGGGACACTAACGCGGTTCACATCCACCTCACGCCCAAGGGCTACGAGATTGAACATGTCGTTAAAGGCGACACGATGACTGAGGTGCTGGGCTATGTGCAGTACGACTCTGAAGACCTGATCGAAAGCATTCGTCAGCAAACTGAACTGGCACTGCAAGAAAAGCGCATCACGCTGCAAGAGTCTCAACTGCTCCTACAAAACTATGAGCGTAGCTTGAGCCGTTACACTTATCTCTCTGCCTGAAATCGCGTCTGGTTGCGTGTACACCGTCTTATACTAAATCAATTAACAAAGGCTACACATCTTGCCCTCATCCCCAACCCTTCTCCCCGTGGAGGGCAGTCAAAGTCTTGTTCCCTCGCCTGTTGGGAGAGGGCTAGTGTGAGGGAGCCTCTGTAGCGTTGATGGCAATATTTGGTCTTACAACTAAATGCGCCTTCCTACTGAGAAGCCACAATGAAAATTACCACCCAGTACTAAGGTACTGTAGTTTGGACTAATTATGTGGAGAAAGGCAGTCAATGAGCGACACCGACTGCCGTAAGGTCAATGCAGTGTTATTAACATTGACCTGATGCTTTTCAAACAACTTGAGCCATTTCGCCAAGCCCTGTATGACAGTCTGGGCAAAGCCAGGGATGCGGTCTTTGCTTTGATGGCTGCGGTGCTGGTGAGTCCGAGTATTGCCTCGTTTGTGAGCTTGTC
>JACMKO010000479.1 GCA_014380065.1 Leptolyngbya sp. ES-bin-22
GGACGATCAGACTGTGGAATCCAGAGACGGGCAAGGAAATCAGCACCCTCAAGGGGCATGGGGGCAATGTATAGAGCGTCACTTTAAGACAGGAGGGGAAGATCTTGGCGAGTGGTAGTGAGGACGGGACGATCAAACTGTGGAACCCAGAGCCAGGCAAGGAAATCAGCACCCTCAAGGGGCATGGGGGCAAGGTCTTGAGCGTCACTTTCAGCCCGGATGAGAAAACCTTGGCAAGCGGCAGTGATGACGGGACGATCAAACTCTGGAACCCAGAGACGGGCAGGGAAATCAGCACCTTAAAGAGCAATGCTAGAGGAGTCTATAGCGTCAGTTTCAGCCCGGATGGGAAGACCTTGGTAAGCGGCAGTGATGACGGGACGATCAAACTCTGGAACTTAAACTCAAACTCTTTAATGGGGCGTAGTTGCGATTGGGTTCGCAATTATTTAACCTATAATCCTAAAGTCAGCGAGGGTGACAGGCACCTGTGCGATGGGATTGGTAGCCAAAAGTAGGTCGAGGCAAGATCCCCGACTTTTTTAAAAAGTCGGGGATCTAAAAGGGATCTCAAAGTCGGGGATCTAACCCATTACTCATCCAGCATTAACGTCCGAATTTTTGGTTGTTGGGGCAACGACTGATCCGCCAAAAAACTCTGATAGTCACCCTCAGCCCCTGCCAGCAATTGCACCCGTTCCAGGCTGGGTAACGTCCCTTGTCGTTGCCCAGCATACTCCCGATAGCTCGAAAACTCCCACTCCCCAGGATGGGCGACCAATCCACCCTTGACTGGATTCAGGTGCATATAGCGCACCAAAGGCACCAGATAGAGTTCACAATCAACCTGAATGGAGCAAAACCGCCCCTGAAACAACGCACCCACCCGGTGATAGCGAGCATTCATGCCTTTGGTGTAGGCAAGAGACAACGCCTTCATCGGTTCACTCAGGTTGTTCGTTTTGAGATCGACCAGGAGATGATAGTGATTGGGCATCAGGCAATAGGCCAAAATTGCCACATCTTCCGGTGTCAGATAGTGTCGGACTAACCGCAAAAAGTGAAGATAATTCTCCCGCTCAAAGAAGATATTCTGGCGATTATTGCCCCGATTGTAGAGATGGTAAACATTGCCAGGTTCAAGGGCGATCGCACGATAGGGCATAGAGGAGTGAGGAAAGACGCTTATTTAGCGTTCCCCGGCAACAAAGATCCCCGACGTTGAAAGATCCCCGACTTCTTTAAAGAAGTCGGGGATCTAGCCTGATCAAATTACTGCAACATCTAACGCCCACCAATGCCTCAATGCCCTGTTGCCGAAGTTGTGCAGCACTCAACTCATGGGTCTGCATTGATCATTACCTCTAAAAATCACGTCACCCCGTTTAACCTTGTCTAAACTCGCCTAGAATGCGCTGTCGCAGAGCATGAAAGGCGCTGGTGTCAGGCTCTGTACTGGAAGCCAAAGCGACCTCCACCCGATCGAGCACTTCAAACACTTGAGGCACACCTAAATGCAGCTTCTCCAGCAAAGCGCGGTGAGCAAACACGTCCTGGGGGATGCCTTCCAACGCCAGTTGCCCACGATCGACCACAAACACCCAATCTGCCCAGCCATACACCAGATCTAAATCGTGGGTTGCCATGAGAATCGTCGTACCCGTTGCCCAAACTTGTTTGAGTTTAACCATGAGATCGCGGGTATGGAGGCGATCGAGGTACGCGGTCGGTTCATCCAGCAGCAACAAGTCGGGTTGCAGCACCATCACATCTGCCAGCGATACCCGTTTCTTTTGTCCCAGGCTGAGATGATGGACGGGGCAATCCACCAATTCAGTGAGACCGAAGGCAACGATCGCCTTGCCGACCCGTTGAGCCACCGCATCATCTGGCAAGCCCAAATTGCACAGTCCGTAGGAAATATCTTCTTCAACGGTCGATGCCACCAACTGCTGTTCGGGGTCTTGAAAGACCAGACCGACCTGTTGCCGCAACGCCATGAGTGAGGCGCGATCGTACTTGAGCGGCTCACCTTGCCAACGCACAACCCCTTGCTGTGGCTTGTAAAGACCATTTGCCAACAAAAACAGCGTCGTCTTACCACAACCGTTTTGCCCAATCAAGGCACAGCGTTTTCCTTGAGGGATGCGGAGCGTCAACCCTTGTAGCGCTGGTTGAGGACTTCCTGCATAGGTATAGCCAACTTGTTCAAACTCCAACAACATACTGCCATCCCGTCAACGCAACCAAGACCGCGCAGCCAAATAATGCTTCTAGACAATAGCGTCTGGAGGGTTTGTAGCGACGGGAATGCCAGACGCGAAAATCGCCTGTAAAGCCACGCGATGCCAACGTTTGAGACACCTGGCGATAGTTCTCTAACGTGCGCCGGAGCAGTTGCCCCACCAGCAACCCCAAACTCTTCATCCAGAGTCGCCAGGTGCGATAGCCACCCCGCGATTGCTGCGCCGTCCAGATTTCGCTGGCAGTCCGCAGCAGCACAAAGATAAAGCGATACATCAACAGCAGCAGCTCAGTCAGCAACGGTGGACAGCCCACACGACGCAGCACATCCAAAATTTCGGTAAACGGCACGGTGAGAATGATGAAGTAGATGCAGGCAGTAGAGGCGATCGCCCGTGCTGCCATTGCACTTGCTTGCTGGATGCCATGCAGACTGAGGTAGAGATAGTAATTGCCCCAGGTCACGCCTTGCCACACATCAGGCTGCACAAGGGATACGTTAGACAATCCCACACCACTAACCACAAAGGCTGGTAGGCTGGTCAGCCAAAAACCAATCGTGATAAAAAGGAGACGAAAGTAGATGAGCGCTGGAATGCGGGCATAAATTACCGTCCAGATGCCCAGCCAAACGGTGATGAGCAGTTGAATGGGCGCACGCGAACAGTAGGTGATGATGAGCAGGGTGATCGCAAACAGCAGCTTGTGTTCAGGTGGCAATTGCCGCAGCCGATTGGTGTAGGCGAGTGTATCAATTTGCAGAGTCATGAACGATTTTGTTAATTGCAGGGACGTTACCTGTAACGTCCCTGCAAAAGGTCAATGTTTCACACATTAAAGATGATCAACCTTGCTCGTCCTTTTTGCGTTTCTCCGATCGCCCTTTATACAAACCCAGAATGTAACCCGTCACGCCTGCACCAATCCCTGCCTGAGCTGCGAACAAGAACGTTTGCACTTCAGGACCAGAATCTTTAATGATGGGTTTAAACCAGGGTTTATAGTTTGGGTGATCTTTCTCGATCGCGGTGACAAAGTTGCCATCGGTTGCGCCAAATTTTCTGCCCTGGAGTACCAGCAGTGGACCCAGAGCTAAAACTATAACCCCAATCACTAATAACCAGTTGCCAGGTAGTTTCTTCATCCTTTACGACTCCTGCTCCAACAGTTTGAGCGTTTGCAATTCTTGCTTGCCATATTGTTGCAGCCAACCCCAAACCAGCACGGTCAGCAAACCTTCACTGATCGCTAAGGGCAATTGGGTGATAGCGAAAATGCCTGCAAACTTGATGAAGGAAGCGACAATACCACCCTGCACAGCAGGAAACGCCAGCGCGAGTTGAATAGCAGTCATCAAGTAAGTCAGCAAATCTTCCAATGTGGCAGCCAGAAACACCGCTAGTTTTTGCTTACCCGTTTTCATCACCGTGTTGTAAACCACGTAGGCAACCAGTGGACCGACGATCGCCATTGAGAACACATTTGCGCCGAGCGTTGTCACACCGCCATGCGCGAGTAGAATCGCCTGAAAGACCAGCACCAGGCTACCCAGCACCGTCATAGTCAATGGGCCAAACAGAATCGTACCGAGTCCAGTCCCCGTCGGGTGGGAACAACTGCCTGTAACTGAGGGAATCTTTAAAGCAGACAGAACGAATGTAAAAGCACCTGCTAATGCCAACAGCAGCTTCAGTTCAGGGTTTTGCTTGGTGATGCGGGTGAGCGATCGCAGCCCCATCAGAAAAAACGGCAGCGAAACCGCCCACCAAAAAACCGCCCACTGCACAGGCAAGAACCCTTCTGCAATATGCATTGCCTGGGCTGGGGTTGCAGAACCCAAAAACAAATAACAACTCAAGCCAGCCATCAATCCCAGGCTGACTAATTTCCGATTGCGTGTCTTCATCCTGTGCCTCGCAGATAAGACGGTGTGGTTAAACGATTCGGCAGGCGTTCTGACTTAAAGGCGTTGGTGTCAAGCTCTAAACGTCGAGTTGGATTAACTAACTCAAAACTCAAAACTCAAAACTCAAAACTTTCTCACAGTTGCGGGACAGCGGTAGAGTTTCACTACACTTTCCCTGTTTCCTCCGACGGTTGCTTCCCGTCAGAACCGAGTCGTAGACTCAGCATACTTGATTGTGAAGAATTTAGAAAATGAGCGGAGAGCACCTTCAGCAGATTATGACGTTTGCGGCTTTATGCTAGTTGTCTGTAGTGCAGGCGAGTCGATCGCGCATAGGTATACACATGTTGCTCGGTATTGATTTAGGCACTGGTTCAGTAAAAGCACTGCTGTTGGCGATCGACGGTACAGTCATCGCCGAGGCATCCCATCCCTACACGGTGCGATCGCCCAAACCAGGCTGGGCAGAAACCGAGCCAGCCGAGTGGTGGAACGCCGTGGCGATCGCTGTGAGAGCAGCCGTCAAAGAGGATACTGAACAAGTGCAGGCGATCGGGCTTTCGGGACAAATGCACGGGGTTGTACTGACCGATAGTCATGGTCTGCCTTTGCGTCCTGCTATCCTTTGGGCAGATACTCGCTCAGAAGCGCTTCTAAAGGCATATCGTGTTCTCAGTCATACTCTGCAACGACAGCTTGCCAACCCTATTACCACTGGCATGGCAGGTGCCACCTTGCTCTGGTTGCAGGCATCCGAACCAACGATTTATGCAACGGCTCGTTGGGCACTCCAACCCAAAGATTGGCTACGCTTGCAGCTTACTGGAGCCGTTGCGACCGAACCATCGGATGCCTCTGGAACCCTGCTGTACGATGTGCTGCACGATCGTTGGGCGATCGACGTTTTAGAAGCGCTTCATCTCCGTTCTGATTGGTTGCCAACCCTTGTACCATCCAGCAGCATTGCAGGCGCTTTAACTGTTACGGCGGCTGAGCATTTGGGCTTGCGGGCTGGTCTACCTGTTGTGGCGGGTGCTGCTGATACCGCTGCCGCCATGCTGGGTAGTGGTCTATCGCAACTGGGCATGATGCAGCTCACGGTGGGGTCTGGCGCACAGATTGTGATGCCGCGATCGCACCCGATCGCCGATCCACACGTCCGCACACATCTCTATCGCACTGCCATGCCAAACCAGTGGTACACGCTCGCGGCGATGCAAAATGCTGGACTGGCGCTGGACTGGGTGCGCAACCTTTTAGGATTCACCTGGCAGCAAGCCTACGCCGAAGCGTTTACCGTTGCTCCAGGCTGCGAAGGACTCACTTTTTTGCCCTACCTCACAGGCGAACGAACGCCTCATCTAGACCCAAACGCTCGTGGAGCCTGGGTAGGATTGGGGCGACACCACGGACGATCGCACCTCATGAGGGCAGCGCTGGAAGGGGTTGCGTTTGCCATCAAGCAAGGTCTGGAGGCGATCGCTGATACAGGCACACCCTCTACCGAACTACGCTTAGCTGGCGGCGGTACTTTAGAACCAGCTTGGAGACAGTTGCTGGCGGATGTCATGCAGGTATCGCTGTATAGCGTGACGGTTTCGGCTGCTTCTGCCCGTGGTGCCGCGCTTCTAGCTGGGATTGGCAGCGGTATCTGTGACGATGCGCAAGCGATTCCTCAAGCACCGTTATGTGACAGTCCTGTTGTCCCACGATCGCCCAATCCCAATCTCACCGATGCCTGGGAACGCTATCAGTCCCTTTATCCATCACTCCATCAATGGCAGGAGTCTCTGCGCCCGCAGCATGATGTGTGATTTAAATCTGGCGGGTCTTTGACCTGGAGTTTACTCATGCTGCTCTCCTGTCAGGTCTGCAAATTGTCTTTCCCACTGTTAACTTAAAGCGGGATACAGCAGGGAATGACAATGCAGCCACTACTTGACTGTTGTAGCGTTTGAGCTGCAACCTTGCACGCCTGAAAACGCTGTGGCGCTAGTTGTAAGGCAGTCCTTAAATCCTGGTTGATTAGCACCTGCTTTATGTAAGCAGAGCAAGATTCGTTGCCATGTAATAAGCGGTGGGGGCACGAAAAGCCTTTGCGGGGTGAGAGATGCTTTTGATAGATGTTGAGAGAGGCGATCGCCGCTTGCGCTGCAAACGACTCAACTGTTGTTGCTGACATAAGCGAATAATCCCGAAACGTCCACTCACTCTTGTAGCCAAGATTGCGCTTCACTCACTCCCTCAAAAGGATGGAGCAGATGTAAAAAGCGATGGTGATCGCCACCCTTAACGATCGTGCCTAGATGGTTGGCTCAACCGCGATCGCGGTTGAAAGCTTTCTTCCGTCGATCAGCCTCAATCTATTAGGAAATAGTTTCAACGGCTTGCTTTAGGCTCGATCCGCTCGTAGTCTTTCCTAACCTGCGAGAGCGGTTACTTCCGGCATTGGCAGCCACAATCTGCTGTCGAAACTCAAGTGAATGGGCTTTCATTTTGATCAAGAAAGGCAACTGACTGAGACCTTGGTTGTACAGCCCGATCGGAAAACGCTACCGATCTGTGTAAAGAGATCATTTGGCAATCAATTCTCTATAAATTGCCCAGATTGCGGTTGCCCGCAGGTAATGACAGGCGCGAAACGTGCCGCTGGCAGTAATCGCCTCTGGTGTGCGAAATTGCAGCCCATTGTCGTAGATTTGCTGCACCACCGCTTCTGTCATTTGCATTGCTTCCGCTGTCATACCCATCTGCACAAGAAAGGCTGCTAGCCCGAAATTAATGCCCGTCCAAACTTCTAAAGGATGAGTTGCGTTAGGGTTTTCGGGAGACCCGTCTGGGCGAACACCGTTGGCGGCACCGATCGCTTGGGGTGTGGGATGTGGGGTGTGGGGTGTAGGGGAAGAGCTTTGAGTAACGCTTTGTGCCGAGGTGCTGAAGAGTTCTAAGCTTTGAAGGGTTATTACTGCCTCTTCTGCTCCTCTGCCTCCCTCCTCAGCCGCCCTCGCTTCCTGAACCGATGTAAACGTCTGGGCACTCAAAGCACCGGATGCCAGGTATTGATTGAACTTGACGAAGCAGGCATCGTAAACCGTTTGCAGAGCAGTTCTAGCACAGTGATCTGGTACAACGTCGGGTAGTTCTAGCAGACGAGCGTAAAACTGACCGCAGAGCTGATCTGCCATAACGACATCCGAGCCACTCTTGCTGTCGATGCGGTAGTACTGACCGTTCCAGAGCTTTTCTTGATAGACAGCGCGGGATTGGTTGAGCCAGGATTGGCATTGAGAGAGGAAGGATGAAAGAGAGTTTTGAGTTTTGAGTTTTGAGTCTTGAGTTACATCCCCTGCCTCCCCTGTACCTGCTGCCTGCTGCCCTCTGCCCTCTGCCTTTTCTAAGATTCTCCCGATCGCGATCGCTGCCTCCAACGCTGCAATCCACAGTCCGCCACAATACGCACTGACCCCTTGCAGTTTCCAGTCATCAAAGGTTTGGTCAGGCGCACCGGAGTTTTCGGGAATGCCATCGCCGTCGAGATCAAAGGTTTTGAGGTAGGTGAGGGTTTGGACGATCGCCTCCCAGCATTCGGCGAGAAACTCGACATCGGTTGCCCCTGTGAGCCGATAATTCCGGTAGACTTGCAGGACAAAATCACTCGGCAGGTCTTTCCAGAGGTTGCAGTCTTGATAGCTGGTGTAGTTGGTTTGCTCCCACACGTGTTCGTTGGGTGCGCCGAGGTCATGCGGGGTGGCTCCTGCAACTTTGCGGACGGCTGATGGACTAGCAGAGCCGATCGTGGTGTAGTAGCCAATCACCCGTGTGCGATCGTCGCTGGCAGGAATCGCTCTGGCAAACGCACGGATCACCGCTTTCTCTAGCTTGGGAAACAGCATTAAGAGTGCAAACGAACCATAAAGCCGCACATCCAGGCTTTCGTACCAGCGGTAATCAATGCATTCCAGCACCGCAAATTGCCCAACGGGATCGCGCTCGTCTGCTGCACTCCAGAGCGTTCCGCCATCGGTCAGATTGTACAACTCATTGAACAGCGCCATCTTAAACCAATCCGGCAGATCGTCTCGTGCCAAAATTGGCTGCTGCCAGTCCTGGATTTTTTCGCGCCATGTTTGGTGATGCTTCAAAGCTGTGCGTGCGATCGCCCACGCATTCTCTCCATTGCGCCCAAAGAAATCCGTATAGCGCCGAAAATACTCAATCCCCTGAGCAAACTCCGTCACCGGAAAATCCCACGTCAGCACGAACGGAATGTAGCGTGTTTGCCCCGGTCGCAGCGTGAAACGAACGGCGATCGCCGCTCCAATCTGTTCCCCTTCCGTCGCTGGCGTATCA
>JACMKO010000480.1 GCA_014380065.1 Leptolyngbya sp. ES-bin-22
CGAACCTTCGCCCTCAACCTCTTCCGGCAGCATGGCTTTGACTCCTTGACTAAGGCGATTCGACAATTGGCTCATGATGTCCCTTGCCTATTTCCCTTCTGTCAATAAATCAGCCCTGCTTTTTAAGGGGGATTGAGGGGGATTGAGGAGGGTTTTAGAGTCTGACCCGAGATGTGTGTACACGGTAGCCCATCGGGAGAGGAAACTGGAAAAGTCTGAAACCCTTCTCCTTGGGGAGAAAGATGGGATGAGTGTTAAGCTTATTGCCCATCGCTCAACGCAAAGGCTTGAACAGTCCCCAGTTCAGGAGCTAAAGTTTAAAGCTTCAAGCTCCAATCATTTCCCTATGAGTACCTCAGTTGTATCAGCGGCTTGGCTCTACGACCATCTTGATGATCCGCAGGTCGCGATCGCAGACTGCCGTTTTTCTCTTATGCAGCCAGCGGTGGGACGAGAGCAGTATCAGACAGGGCACATTCCAGGAGCCTTTTACCTGGATTTGAATCAAGATCTTTCCAGCCCTGTTGGTGTGCATGGAGGGCGACATCCGCTGCCAGATATTGCCAAGTTGTCTAGCACTCTGTCCACGATGGGAGTTGATTCAGCGCTAGAGGAACCAACGCTAGTGGTTGCCTACGATGACTCACGTTTGGCATTTGCGTCCCGCTTGTGGTGGCTCTTACGCTATTTGGGGCACGATCGCGTTGCCGTCTTAGATGGGGGCTTTGCAGGCTGGAAAGCGTCTGGTTATGCCATCACACCAGCGGTGCCTGCCCCCAAGGCTGGAGCCTTTGTGCCGCGCTTACACCCCGATCGGGTCGTAGATCTTGACTACGTGAAGGCGCAAACAGCTTCACCTGGAGTCGTGCTAGTCGATTCACGTGAAGCGGAGCGCTACCGGGGCGATCGCGAACCCATTGACCCGATCGCGGGACACATTCCCGGAGCCGTCAATTATCCCTGGCAGACCGTGACGGATGCGGACGGCTACCTTCTTCCAACCGCCACGCAAAGTGAACGATGGCACGATCTACAACCTGCACAAGCACTCCTGGTGTACTGCGGCTCTGGCGTGACTGCCTGCGTTAACTTGCTGTCTCTGGAACTTGCAGGCATTCAAACAGGCAAACTCTATGCTGGAAGCTGGAGCGATTGGTGCTCGTATCAGGAAGGATGAAGGTTAAGGAGTTTTGAGTTTTGAGTTTTGAGTTTTGAGTTGGCAGAGCGGCGATCGAGTTTTAAGTTTTGAGTTGGAAATCAGGAGTGAGACATCAGGAGTGAGCTTCGATCAACTTTTAGCCTTCATCCTTTAGCTTTTCCCTTTTACCCCTTCTCTTTCGAGAGCATATCGATCGCGTCGCCCAGTGCGGTCGTTAAGCCTTGTCGGGTTTGAGCATGGTTTGTTTGTTCCAGTTGGAGGGCTTGAGTAAGACGATCGCGTTCAGTCAATGTCTCTATCAGCTTTTGCTGAAGCTCTGCAACCGTTTGCAGCTTTTCGACTTCAGCTCGCACTGCCGACGATTCGACCGCTGCGCTGCCTTCAATGGGTGCAGCGCCCTTTAGCTGCTGAATGTCTTGCTTCAGTGTGGCGATCGTCTGACGGGTTAGCGCTGCCTCTGCCCGTCGTTGCTGCGCTTCTGTTTCATAAAGCCGCTGCCAATTAGCCGCACTGCTATACGCTTGCTCACGTTCTTGCTGGGCATCGACCAACTGCTGCCGCAACGTTTTAATCTCAGTTAACCACTGGCTTACGTCGTAGGTCATCAGCACCGACTCCTTGTGCAATGGTAGAAAGTTTAACGAACTGTGGGAAGGAATTCTATAGCGATGGGAATTCGATCGCGCTCAGCTTCTCATACGCCTCTTCGACGAGCGATCGACCGCGTAGAAACCCGATGTTGGCACCGGGGCAGACTCGTTGCAATGTCTCTGGCTGAAACTGATCCAACAGCGCCTGCACGCTTTTAAGCTGTCTGCCCCAATGGAAGGTCTTGGGCGTTTTGAGCGGCAACAGATCGCCTTGAGGGTTGGGCAACAAATGGCGACCAGAAAACAAAACGCCACCGTAGTCACGATGGTACAAGCAGGAGGAGCCAGGAGAGTGTCCGGGTGTCCAAAGGGCATGGCTTTGGGGTGTCAAGGTGACGGTTTGCCCGAACGGGGTGACGGTTAGCCCCGGCAGCAAATAAGCTTCCTGTTCTTGCATCAAAATTTGACAGCCGAAAGCTTGCTGGATCTCACGCGCCTGACCAATCCCGCCACGATGGGTGAGAAAAAGGGTATGCACTCCTCCATGCGTCTGGAGAAAGTCTAGAGTTGTATCATTCCAGGCTGGACAGTCTACGAGAATGTTGACCGCTTCTACAATAAGGTAAGCGGTGCCACCCAATGTTTCTCGATTGGGTGAAAAGGCGAAAATGGCTGAACGATCGTCCGCCTGACGCAACAGCAAGCGGGGCTGCTTTACAGCGGAGTCTGCTTGGCTGACAGGAGGGCTAAGCAGGCTGGGTACAGTGGAGTGAGTTTGGTCTGGAGGCACGGGCTAGTAGAGGGCGAAACAAAATCGGTGTGGGAAAACTCGACTGCGATCGATTTGCTTAGCTAAGAATCCGCTTAGATAAAAAACTGACGCGCAGCTTATCATGTCCCATCGTAGTCCAGTTCCCTAGATGAACACGAATGCTTTGCGGGGCTACTCTCAGATCCCCGCTTCCTGACAGGGGCGGCAGGTGAATCGAAGCAAACGTTACCAGAAACCGGGGATCTTAGTCTCCAAGTTGTACATCACGTTACAGAACTCCTTTAGGATTGCTATAGATAGGTGCACATTTCTGTCTGTTGGCTTTTAAACTGAATGAGTTCTGGTCAATGAATCTGCTAGGGAAGCGTTCTGACAATTGGTTGAAACGGCATGGAGCTAACCGTAAGAGTGTATGACTGAATTTGTTGTGATGCTCTGTGCGCTGCGCTTCAACCGTATTCATTCCAAGCGGTTGGCATTATTTCAGGCAGTACGTTCTTCCAGACCGACGAGAATAGGCACATGAATCCGTTAATTTTGCTGTTCCTGCTGGGACTAATTACCTACTTTATCGTGCAGCGTGTGGCTGTTGTCACCCGATCGCCTGTCTGGTTACTCTGGCTGGTGGCGATGGCTCCGGCGATCGTGTCGAGCGGCTGGGTGTTGGCAAAAGGGAAACCCATGCCATCCCAAACCATCCTCATTTTGTCGGGTGTTTGCCTGCTGCTGTACTGGTTTCTCATTCAGCGGAATCGCCTTTCGCCGCCACCGGTCAATTCAGCCGCAGTAGACGGGCAAGAGCAACCCGCGACGCTGCCCAAAGAGGCTGTTAGCGTTCCAGCTAGCCCACGCCCGATCGATAAAGCAGAAGAAACTAGCCTGCAAAATTGTTTTCCCTGGTCAATCTACTACCTGCAAAACGTGGAATACCGTCCGCAAGCGGTTATTTGTCGAGGACAACTGCGAAGCAAACCAGAGGTTGCCTACCAAACCATCCAGGAGAATGTCGCTGAAGCCTTTGGCGATCGTTTCTACCTGGTGTTTCAAGAGGGCGTGAATCAAAAGCCGTTCTTTGTGCTGGTGCCAAACCCGCGATCGCAGACTGGTGTGGAAGCTGCCTCGCTGCCTGCTGCCAAGCAAAAGGAAACCATCAACCGCCCATTTTTGGCGCTCGGCTTGTTCGTTGCCACCTTTTTTACGACGACGCTGGCATGGCTAGATCTGGAAAAGAAAGCAGCACAGCTTTCACCCGCCATCTTGGTCACAGGGTTGCCCTATGCCGTGACCCTGATGGCGATTTTGGGTGTTCATGAGTTGGGGCACTATCTCGCCGCTCGTCGTTACAAGATCAAGGCGACGCTGCCTTACTTCATTCCGGTGATTCCGATTCCGCTGTTTCCGTTTGGTACCTTTGGCGCGTTTATTCAAATTCGATCGCCCATTCCTAATCGTCGTGCCTTGTTTGATGTCGGCATTGCAGGTCCACTGTCAGGGTTTGTGGTGGCGCTGCCACTACTCCTGTGGGGGCTGGCACATTCAGATGTGGTACGACTGCCTGAGAAGCTTGAAGCGTTTAACTTTCAGGCACTTGATCCTAGCTTTTCCATCCTGCTGGCGCTGTTGAGCAAACTAACCTTGGGCAGCGCTCTCACGACTGGTTTTGGTCTTAACCTCCATCCAGTTGCGGTGGCTAGCTGCTTGGGCGTGATAGTGACAGCCTTTAATTTGATGCCAGTGGGTCAACTGGATGGCGGTCACATCGTTCATGCCATGTTTGGGCAACGAGCAGGAGCGGCGATCGGACAGATTGCCCGCTTTCTGCTGCTAGCACTCTCATTCGTGCAACCGCATCTGCTGGTCTGGGCAATCCTCCTCTTTTTGATGCCTGCTACCGATGAACCCGCGCTCAATGATGTGACGGAGTTAGACAACCGCCGCGACCTGTGGGGCATTTTAGCGCTGGGGCTGCTGCTCATCATCATTCTGCCGATGCCCTCGGCGTTGGGAAAGTTGCTAAATCTTTAGAAAGCTACACCTTGTAAAGAGTGATGTTTTGGCAAAGCGTTGCTTGCCGTTGCCATCCTCACACCTTGAAGCAGCTTACTCTTTGCACCATCGCCATCCAAGTGCATCCGAATGAGGCATAATTGGAAGGTTTTCAATGCTTAAGAAACGTTTGCACTCTTCGCTCGACCGTCATCCATCGATCGTCTTAAGTCGCTAAACTAAACCCATCATCCTTACTTCAGCAGATTTCCACCCGCCATGCGAACCCATTACTGCGGTCAACTCCGAGCCGAACACATTGGAGAGACAGTGAGCCTTTGTGGCTGGGTCGATCGCCGTCGTGATCATGGCGGCGTGCTCTTTGTCGATTTGCGCGATCGCAGCGGTATCATCCAAATTGTCAGCGATCCCGAACGAACACCGGACTCGTATCAGCAAGCGGGTGATCTTCGTAACGAATACGTGGTCAGGATATCTGGACGCGTCACAAAGCGCCCCGATGACTCGCTGAATCCCCGTTTAGGCACAGGCGAAATCGAAATTTACGCCGATCGTATCGAAATACTCAATGCGGTTCGCAAGCAACTGCCCTTTCAGGTATCCACTGCCGACACTGAAGCGGTGCGCGAAGATTTGCGGCTGCGCTATCGTTACCTCGATTTGCGTCGCGAACGCATGAGCCACAACTTACAACTGCGTCATGCGCTCAACAAAACCATTCGTCGCTACCTGGAAGATGCCGAAGGCTTCATCGAAGTTGAAACGCCCATTCTGACGCGATCGACTCCTGAAGGTGCCCGCGACTATCTCGTTCCGTCACGGGTGAACGCAGGTGAATGGTACGCGCTGCCCCAATCACCGCAGCTATTCAAGCAATTATTGATGGTCGCTGGGTGCGATCGCTACTATCAAATCGCCCGTTGCTTTCGGGATGAGGATTTGAGAGCCGAGCGTCAGCCCGAATTTACCCAACTCGACATGGAGATGAGCTTCATGTCTCAGGAAGCGATCCTCAACCTGAACGAAGGTTTAGTCTGCCATCTCTTCAAAACCCTCAAAGGCATTGAGATGCCGCGATCGTTCCATCGCCTGACCTATGCCGAAGCAATGGATCGCTACGGCTCTGACAAGCCCGATACGCGCTACGGGTTGGAGTTGGTCAACGTTTCAGATGTGGTGAAAGATTCCAGCTTTAAGGTCTTTGCCGAGACCGTAGCAAAAGGTGGCATCGTCAAAATTCTGCCCATTCCCGGTGGCAACAACCTGATCTCCAACGTGCGGATTAAACCCGGCGGCGATTTGTTTAAGGAAGCCGCTGAAGCCGGTGCAAAGGGCTTGGCGTACATTCGTGTGCGGGATGATGGCGAGATTGATACCATTGGCGCGATTAAAGACAACCTGACCGCCGAGCAAAAGCAAGAAATTCTGACTCGTACAGGCGCACAAGCCGGTCATCTACTGCTGTTTGGGGCTGGAGATGCCGCAACCGTCAACAAAACGCTCGATCGTCTGCGTCAGTGCCTCGGTCGTGAACTGAATCTGATTGACCCCGACAAAATCAATCTGCTGTGGGTGACAGACTTCCCCATGTTTGAGTGGAACGCCGACGAGAAGCGGCTAGAAGCGTTGCACCATCCCTTCACTGCGCCCCATCTGGACGACTTAGGCGACCTCAAAACGGCTCGCGCTCAAGCATACGATCTTGTCTACAACGGGTTTGAAGTTGGCGGTGGCAGTGTGCGGATTCATCAACCCGACATTCAAGCACAAGTGTTTGAACTCATCGGGCTGTCTGAAGAAGAAGCACAAAATAAGTTCGGCTTTTTGCTTGAAGCGTTTGAGTACGGCGCACCACCCCACGGTGGCATCGCTTACGGACTCGATCGCTGGGTAATGCTGCTCACAGGCGAAGAATCCATCCGCGATGCGATCGCCTTCCCCAAAACGCAGCAGGCGCGTTGTTTGCTCACAGGCGCACCCTCCAGTGTGGATGACAAGCAACTGAAGGAACTTCACGTCGCCTCCACGCACAAGCCAAAGCCAACCTCACAAAATTAACGTGTTTGCAGTCACAAGGACTCAGATGCGTAAAGGAAGCCAGACTTCTGCAACAGTCCTAATCCTGATGCGATACCTTGGTGACGCAATTAAACCTGCAAGGCATCTTTTCTTCTGCTTCGAGTGACAAAAGAGGAAGACATCAAGCTCTCCAGCTTAGATTTAATTGCAGCCGACTACATTACAGCAGTTTGCAATTGCATCAGCCACACCGTTACGTAGCGGCTTGGCATTGCCAAGCGCCCTACAAAGTATCTGTGGTTTACCCATGTGAAAATTGCTGTAATGACGCGTTTGGATGGGTCGATCGCACAAAAAAGGAGGATAAGCGGTTTTGCCGTCTTATCCTCCCAACGTTGCCTCAAAATGTTGTCTAGCTGGCGAGATACTCGCGGACGGTTGCCTTCCGGCGACGCAAGTGATCGAGCGCTTGCCGCTCCAGTTGTCGTACCCGCTCACGGCTAAGGTTAAGCCGCTCGCCCACTTTAGCAAGAGACAGCTCGTTACCATCTTCTAAGCCATAGCGGAGTGCAATCACATGACGTTGCTGGGGTGTCAGGTCAGCCATGAGGGTTTCTAAATCCTGACGCAGTGACTCTTGCGCCATGTAGTGCTCTGGCGAAGGACCATCATCTTCCAGCAGGTCTTGCAGCTCAGTATCCTGATTATCGCCAACGCGCAGATCGAGGGAGACGGGTTGACGCGCGATCGTCAAGTACTCCCGAATCTGAGCGGGTTCAAGCTCCAAAGCGACCCCAATTTCAGCCGCAGTCGCGCTACGACCAAGCTGCTGCGCCAATTCGCGCTGCACTTTTTTGATCTTATTGAGCTTTTCGGTGATGTGGATGGGCAACCGAATGGTGCGTGCTTGCTGTGCGATCGCTCGCGTAATTGCCTGCCGAATCCACCAGTAGGCGTACGTCGAAAACTTGTACCCACGCATGGGATCAAACTTTTCGACACCGCGCTCTAGCCCCATCGTGCCTTCTTGAATCAGGTCAAGGAACTCCAGGTTACGCTTTTGATACTTCTTGGCGATCGACACCACTAAACGCAGATTCGCCTCGATCATCTTTTGCTTTGCCCGTTGACCGCGACGCATGACCTCTTTAAAGTCTGTTTCGTTCATCTGCGCGTGGTCAGCTAACTCTTGCTCTGTAGGCTCACGATCGAGCGTTTTGGCAAGCACCTCTTTCTGATCGTGCAATGCCATCATCTGCTGCACCTGCTTACCGTAGATGATTTCCTGTTCATGGGTCAGCATCGGCACACGACCAATTTCGTGCAGGTATGTCCGAACCATATCTGCTGTAAAAGTGGGCTTCGTCGTTTTAGATTTAGTGTTGGCGGTAGCCATGATGCGTATAACTCCGTAGACAAAGGACAGGGAACATACAACTGAAGCGAGAAACGAGTGCCCCCTTGTAAAACCAGTGAGGACAATAGAGACAGGCTTTCTACCTTAAAACCCTCTTAGGAAATAAAGCTGTTTGATTAACGGCACAGCCATTTGGTTTGTAATGGTTTACTTCTGGATGTCAGGACGTAGGCTCTGCAAAAGCACTCTTGTCGTCTGAGCATTTGCTGGCAGTAGAAGCGCTGCACAGCAGGTAGAAAGCCTGGTAGAAATAACTCTAGGTAAGATCGGAAGGTTAGATTGAAGCGCTAATACGGAGTCATTATGAGTTTGTATTGAATCGTAGCCTACATTATAGACGCAAGCAAAGGCTTTTAGTTTCGCCCTGTAGAGTGACCCGATTGGATGATTTATGAGACTTTAGCTGCATATAAAGTTCCAAATTTTTTAAGGTTCTGGGTGCGCTTGCGTGAGTGAGTTGACCGTTTTGTCTAGCTATATCAGCCCTGCACATGTCTTATTGTGGCGTGATTGTTTGCTTCTAGACAGTCCCTGCTGAGAGGGATAACCGAACCGAGCCAATGGGTGTAAGGACACGATCGCACGTCTCCCTAAGGAACGTGAATTAAATAATCTGTAAATCTAATCTCCTGTAGGGGCATGGCACTGCCATGCCCCTACAGGAGAAATTCGATCTTATTTAATCTGTCTCTCTAAGCTTTACGCTGTTGCTTAGCAAGTGGATTTAACCGCGACGTACAACTTAAAAGCCAAGAACTTAAAAGCCAAGATCAGCTTTGGCTGCTTCAGCCGCTTTGAAGACTACCGCTGCTGGTAGTTCTTCCCAGGCAGGTTCGCTAATTTCAGCATAAAAGGTTTCATCGTACGGACGAGTCTTAACGACAACTGGCATCGGAATGGCATGACCCAGGATCAAAGCTTGCTGCTTGGAGTCGAGCTTTGCTAACACCGATCGCAAACTTTGTGCGCCAGAAACGCCTGTAAAAATGGCATCAATATCCTTCTCGTCATTGAGCAAGGCAGTAATACGGGTGCCAATCTGAGACATCACCTCATTGTCAATACCAGACGGACGCTGATCCACCACCAAAAGAGTGACGAAGTATTTGCGCATTTCACGGGCGATCGTGCCGAAAATGGTTTGCCCAACCGTCGAGGGATCGAGAAAGCGGTGTGCCTCTTCAATGGTGATGACCAGTTGACGGGGGCGATCGCTCACCTTTTTTGTTTGCAAAAACAGTTCGGCTTTCCGCACGTAGGCATGGTGAATGCGCCGCGCAATCACATTAGTCGCCAACATATAGGACAGCAGATTGGACTGAGACCCAAATTCCACCACGACATGCTTACCCGCTTCGATCGACTCCAAAATTTGACTCACATAGTTATGCGGGCAGGTCTGACGGATGTACTTCAGCTCATCCAGACGATTCAGCTTCCGTTGCAACGCCATGATGGAGGATTTACTGCCCATCTTGGTTTCACAAAACTCCTGAATTTCGCCATTGCTCATCGCCAGTAAACGAGTAATCCACGCTTTGCCAAACTCATTGCGAAGAATAATCGCGTTTTCCAGGCTGGCTTCCGATAGGTTGAGTTCGCCCCGCACCAGCATCAGATCTTCCACGTCGATCTGGTCAAAGCTGATGTAAAGCTCCTGGGCATCACGCACACCGCGCCGCTTGGTTGAGTCGGGATCAAGCGTATAAATCTGCACCTGTCCCGGAAAAAGTTGCCGTAGCCCTTTTACCGTACTGAACTGTTTGCCTTCTCGCGCTGCCTCCCAGCCATACTCTGAGTGCATGTCAAAGATGAGGTTAACGGCTGCCTGCTTGCGGATGATGCCAGAAAGGAGTAGCCGCGTCAAAAAGGACTTCCCTGTACCTGATTTCCCAAACACGCCATTGCTGCGCTCGACAAAGCGATCGAGGTCAATACAAACGGGCACTGCCATGTCGATCGGCTGACCGATCGCAAAATTCCGCCGACTGGGATCATCCTCCCAGCCAAACACTGCTCGAAAGTCTCGCTCACTCGCATCGTACACTTGGCTAAAGTGACCGGGGATCGTTTTGACAGGGAGAAGTTCGATGTCAGCGCTGGTCTGAGCTTTATAAGAGGAGAGTTTTGAGTTTTGAGTAGCGCTTTGCGCCGACAAGCTAGAGAGTTTTGAGTGATGAGTCTTCGTTTCACCCCTCTCCCCTCTCTCCTCTTTCCTCTCTTCCCCCGGCGTAAACATCAACATCGGCGTTAGATTGATTGTGCCAAACGTACCCGTACCAGCAAGGACTTCTTGGAGGAAGCTATTGGGGTCGGGTGGATTTGCCAGAATGCGGGGACTGCCAGTACCCAGAGAAACATCGGTGAGCATACAAAAGAAACGCGATCGCATTCCCTGCACCACTAAAAACTTGCCGACGCGCATGTCTTCGACAAACACATCGGAGTGCAATCGCACTTCTAAACCCTGGCTTAGAGAACCCTGAACAACAGAGCCTAGTACTCGCTCTAGAGGCATTCAACTACCCATATGTTCGCATGAAGCGTTAGCTCAACCAGATTTTGCACAGCTAAGTTCTGCACAGAAGGCATCGATCGACGATAGCGCTTGATCGCCTCTCAAAAAACCAGATGTACTACTCCAGCAAAACAAGTGTACCACTTTAAATGCTTAACGCAAGTTGCAGGAAGATTCGAGTTTTTAAGTATCGTGCCAGACTGACTTTGGTGCTTCTGTGGTCGCTAACAGTCTGCCCTGGGAAATGACGTAGCTGACGGTAGCGCGGCGACGGATAGCATCGTAACGATCGTGGGCATCCAGCACAATCAAATTTGCGGGTTTGCCAACTTCAACGCCGTAGCGATCGCTGACATTCAACGTTTTGGCACCATGCCACGTCACCATGTCGTAGCAGGCATCAATCTCAGCAGTACCCGTCATCTGGCAGACGTGGAGTCCCATTGAGGCAACATCCAGCATATTGCCTGTGCCGAGGGAATACCAGGGATCTTGAATGCAGTCGTGCCCAAAGCTGACATTCATGCCTTGCTGCCAGAGTTCCTTGACGCGGGTGACACCCCGACGCTTGGGGTACGTGTCGGTACGTCCCTGAAGGGTGATGTTGATCAGGGGATTGGCGATGAAGTTAAGCTCCGTGCGGCGAAGAAGCCCCAGAAGCTTAAAGGCGTAGGCATTGTTGTAAGAGCCAAACGCGGTGGTGTGGCTAGCAGTGACGCGAGACCCCATGCCAGACCGAATAGCACAAGCTGCTACGACTTCGAGAAAGCGAGACTGGTCATCGTCAATTTCGTCACAGTGAATGTCGATGAGGCGATCGTATTTCTGCGCCAACTCAAAAATGCGGTGCACTGATTTCACCCCGTCTTCTCGCGTCAGTTCGTAATGGGGAATACCACCCACAGCATCGGCACCCATCGCCATCGCTTTTTCGATCAGGTCGTCGTTTTGTGCCCCACCGTAGATGCCATCTTGGGGAAACGCCACGACTTGCAGCGTCGTCCAAGCTTTCACAGCATCGCGAACTTCCAACAGTGCCTGGAGTGCTATGAGGCTAGTTTCGCTGACATCGGCATGGCTTCGCACAAACAAAACGCCCTGCATTGCCTGCTGCTTTAAGGTAGCAATGGCGCGAGTTTTCACATCGTCCAGCGACAGGTTTTGCTTACGATCGCGCCAAATCTCAATGCCTTCAAACAGTGTGCCGCTTTCATTCCAGCGTGGTTCACCGATCGTCAACGCGGAATCCAGGTGAATATGGGATTCCACAAAGGGAGGGCTGACAAGCTGCTTCTGAAGATCGAGTTCAAGGGTGGCAGGCTCGGTAATGTGAGGTGCAATCACCGCGATCGCCCCTTGCTGAATGGCGATATCTACTTCAGCGATCGTCCGATCCGTCTGAAGCAGGCGACACTGACGCAGGAGTAGATCGTACATATTGACCCTTTGATTGCTTGAACCCTGATTGCTTAAAGCCTGATTGCTTAGACCTTGACTTCATCGGCAAAGCTTGCCCAACGCACAAATTCAAACGGGCCCGCGACCGATCCCCACAGGTGTTCGTCGGTTTCAGGATCACGCCCGCGATCGAGGCTGATGAATTTCTCGCCATCAATTTCAAATTCACTATCGAGGTAGGTTGTGGCACCGCGTCGCACCACCATGCAAGCTTTTCCTGGTTCCACCTGTCCCTTAAAGCCGTGTCCCGTCCACTGTACCTGCATGTTACACCCAGGAAGCTTTTCGAGTTGGTCGGCTTTGAGTGTTTGCAGCCGTTTAACATCGCGAGTTGCACCATAAAACGGCACTTCGTCGTGCACCAGATAGTTCTCGATCTCGATGCGATCGCTCTGTGGCACCAACTTCAACACCCGCACCCGATAGGGATCATTAAGCGCATAGTCATACGCCTGCTCTACCATCAAACTCAACCCTGACAGCAGTTCAGTCGGCAACGGGCGCATACAAACGCGGATGTGGGCAAAGAAGGGCGGATTTTCAAATGCCTGCGCCTGGTTGCTAAAATCTGCTGCCATCCAACGTCCCAGAGTTTCAATATCGGTAGAGTGAGTCATCGATCGTGTACGCATTGAAAGACTGACACTATCTTAAAGCCGTCGTTGTCTACTCTGAATGTTTAAGAAGTTTTGAGTTTTGGGTTTTGAGTTTTGAGTTTTGAGTTGCTCTCTGCCTCCCCTGCTTCCCCGTTCTCAAGCGAGACCTTTAAGCCGAAACAATAGAAACTGCGTCACTTGCTCTTGCCGGAAGTTGTCATCACTCACCAGCAACAGGCTGCGGCTACCGTCGGGCAGACGTGGACCGATCGCCAACCCTTCGAGGTTATCCAGCGGCAAATCCAGCAGAGACAGGTCAAGCAGCAGTTTTTTGGGAATGGCGACGGTGCCGCGCAAAGTGCTTTTCAGGCTGTCGATCAGCGAAATATCGGTTGCACCACCCGTTGCAAGTTGAAACAGCTTCACGCCAAAACCCTTGCTACCAAACGATCGCTCCAGGCTCAGAAAATGCCCACCCTGATCGATCGCCAGCAGGTCTGTCAATCCGTGATTTACAGCTCCGTTTGGTGGCGGATCGAGCTGATAAAGATGCTCTGAAACCAGCAACGCTCGCTCTGCCTCTAACATGTAGTGCAGCAGGCGATTCTTGGCTCCCTGCGTTTGATCGGTTGCGCTCACATCTTGCTTGAGGGCTGATTCTGTTGCCGTAAACAAACGAAAGGGTTCAAGTGCCGTTTTGCCGTAGCTGCTAGAGGCGATCGTCAGCGACTCAAACCCCAAGTTGTCCTGTGTGCCTTGCGTTTGCTGCTCGCCTTTGGCATCAGGAATGTAGCGCTTGGGCAGTTGCAAGCTACGTTTCCAGCGTCCTGTTTGTAGGTCAAATTCGCGCACGAAGGGAGGAATGCCATCTCGCGTCACGCCTTCGCTAGAGATGAAGACGGTTCCCAGTGGCGACAGCGCAATCCCTTCAGGGTCGATCGTGCCTTTGGCGTATGGTTTACCAGCTTCATCGGTGATCGTGGCGACGTGCTCAATTTCTACCTGCTTGATCCTTGGCGCTTGAGCGTTAGTGGTCTCTAGAGCCAGTTTGAGTGTGTAGAAACGAGCAGGTGCAAACTCGCTGCGATCGTCCGAAACGGCGTAGAAGCGATCGCGCTGACGATCGTAAGTCAGCGCCGACAGTCCGCCAACACGAGTCCCCTTAAAGTCTTGCTTGGGGAGTTGATACTCACCCAAAAAATCTAGCTTTAAGTTGAGAAACAGCCGTTCTTCAGCACTCACCTGTGGCAAATCGCAACTCGCCAGGAACGGCATGAGCGCTAGAAGCAGGGCTACCAGGCAAGCGGTGAAATTGAATGGTCGATCGCTCACAGTCTGCCTCTCCTCAACCGATAGATACCCCTGAATTATGCGGGATTTTGCGATCGCAATGGGTCGTTGATTCCGTTAGGTTTATCTACACACCTTTAGCAATCATCTTGCTGCCAGTGTTCAAAAAGGGTGGCATGGGGCAGTCAAGGAGAATGACGATCGCGCGTAGCAATTCCGCTTCTTGCACTGTGACTTTGTTATCCAGCAAGACGGTATGAGCGCAGGCATCGACGATCGCTTGTTTGAGCTTGGGCGTTGCCAGATTCAGGCGATCGAGACTTTGCTTCAACGTTTTCAGATTGCTGGCAGGCGGCACTTCAGGCACCGTTTCCTGTCCGGCTCCGGGTAGCCGATACACGCCGGAACGAAACGCATAGGTAATGGCATCGGCACCCGTTTGTCCCACTTGCGCGAGACTGGACAGCAGCAGCAAACAATCTGACCAGATTTGCCCGATCGTAGTGAACTCGTTTGCTTGAGTGCTTTTCGCGTTGGCTGGCTGCAAGCGATGGCGCAACACGGCATACAGCACAAATTCTGATAACGACCAGCG
>JACMKO010000481.1 GCA_014380065.1 Leptolyngbya sp. ES-bin-22
AATTGCTAAAGCTTGTAGGATTGTGCTTTTACCACTATTATTCCGCCCAACTAAAAGATCAAATTGAGCAAACTCGTATGTTTGCTCCTTAATGCTCTTAAAATTCCTTAGCGTTAGGGTAGTTATCACTGCACGATGTTTGTAAGCACTTGATGAAAGAAAATCTGATCTCCATTATGCTATTCAAACCCGCATCTAGCTGGGTTCTAGAATTACTTTTGCAGTACACGTGCCTTTAAATGCTAAAAGGGAGAGCACCAGGAGAATGAGGCATGCTGTGTAAGCTCACTCCGCTGGTGATTTTTCACCTCATCGGAATTACTTGTTAAACTATTGCATTGGGGTCAGCACTTTTTCAGTCACCGCTTCGGGGTTGGCTTCGGGTGAGTCTTTTTCAGACGGGGGCACCAGTTGCCAAAACTTAGGTAGGTACTCAGACCAGTTCGCGAGGATGGTTTTGGCTTTTTGGCTGCCCGTGCGATCGCCATGTGCTTCAATCAACTCTTTCAACTGCTGCTCTCCAGCAGGGGCAATCACGCGCTGGACTTTGACGATTTCTGGATTGACTTTGGTGGGGAAGCTGCCGTCTTCATCGAGGAAGTAGGCTAAACCGCCTGTCATGCCTGCGCCCACGTTGCGTCCGGTGTGACCCAGCACAACAATGACACCGCCCGTCATGTACTCGCAACAGTGATCCCCAGCACCTTCGACGACTGCCTGTGCGTTGGAGTTGCGGACGGCGAAGCGTTCACCTGCCTGACCGTAGGCAAGGAGCGTACCGCCCGTTGCCCCATAGAGACAGGTATTGCCGATGATGACGTTATCGGAAGGGTTGTAGGTCGCCAACGCAGGTGGCACGATGACGATCGCGCCGCCGTGTAAGCCCTTACCCACGTAGTCGTTTGCCTCACCTTCTAAATTAAGCGTCATGCCGGGAAGGTTGAAGGCTCCGAAGCTCTGACCAACGCTACCTTTAAAGTTAAGCGTGATGTGTCCGCCAAAACCGCTGTTGCCGTACTGACGCGCGATCGCCCCTGCTATGCGTGCCCCGATCGTTCGATCCGTATTCACAACATCAATCGTTTTGGTGACGCTGGTCTGGTTGGCGATCGCGGCTTGAATCTCCGGGTCGCTCAACAGTTGGTCGTCTAGAACATAGCCATTGCTGTGGACGGTTTCGTGAACCAACCAGGCGCGATCGTCCCGCGTATCAGGCAACTGGGTCAGGCAATCTAGATTCAAGCTGAGAGTTTTGGGAATCTTGACACCTTCTTTGACTTTCAGCAGGTCAGCGCGACCAATGATGTCGTTCAAGGAGCGGTAGCCGAGTTTTGCCAGGAGTGATCGAGCTTCTTCGGCGATGAAGAAGAAGAAATTGATGACCTGCTCAGGCAACCCAGGGAAGCGCTTGCGGAGATCCTCCCGCTGACTCGTGACCCCGACTGGACAGTTGTTGGTATGGCAGATCCGCGCCATGATGCAGCCTTCTGCAATCATCGCCACGGAGCCAAAGCCAAACTCTTCACCGCCCATCAGGGCTGCCATCAGCACATCCCAACCCGTTTTGATGCCCCCATCGACGCGCAGCAAGACGCGATCGCGTAGTTGGTTCTGCATCAGTGCCCGATGAACTTCCGTGAGTCCCAATTCCCACGGACTACCCGCGTGTTTGATGGAACTCAGCGGCGAGGCACCCGTCCCGCCATCGTGACCCGAAATCTGGATGATGTCGGCGTTTGCCTTTGCTACACCTGCCGCGATCGTCCCGATGCCCACTTCTGCAACCAACTTGACCGAAACCTGCGCTTCGGGGTTGATTTGATGCAGATCAAAGATGAGTTGCGCCAAGTCTTCGATCGAGTAAATGTCGTGATGCGGGGGCGGCGAAATCAGCGTTACGCCGGGTTTCGATCGACGCAACAGCGCAATATACGGACTCACTTTCGGTCCAGGGAGTTGTCCCCCTTCACCAGGCTTCGCGCCCTGTGCCATCTTGATTTCAAGCTGCTTTGCACTCATCAAATATTCTGGCGTAACCCCAAAGCGACCCGATGCCACTTGTTTAATGGAAGAATTAGCGGTGTCGCCATTCCGCAGTCCTTTCAGGTGGGGGAATAACGGTGAAAGTCCTTTCTCATCGACATCGTTAAGTGCCAGGAATCGAGTCGGATCTTCGCCGCCTTCGCCAGAGTTGGATTTGCCGCCGATGCGGTTCATGGCGATCGCCAACGTTTCGTGTGCCTCTCGCGACAAGGCTCCCAGCGACATCCCGCCCGTGCAGAAGCGCTGGACGATCGCGCTGGCAGGTTCCACATCCTCTAACGGAAGGGAGGGGCGATCGCTCTTCACATCCAGCAAATCACGCAAAGCAGTGAGGGGGCGCTCTTCCAGGTACTTTTGGTACAGCGCATAGTGGTCGTAGCTTTTGGTCGCCACTGCTTTATGCAAGTACTTCGACATTTCCGGGCTGTTCATGTGGTACTCGCCACCCGGACGATAGTTGACAAAGCCGTAGTTTTCGAGCTTTTTGACGTGCAGTTCGGGGAACGCCCGCTGATGGAAAGACACCACTTCCTGCGCCAGATCAGCCACGCTCAAGCCGCCCAACCGCGAGGCAGTGCCCGCAAAACCCAGATGCAGCAGATCGCCACCAATGCCGATCGCCTCGAAAATTTGCGCGCCGTGATAGCTCGATAGCAGCGAAATGCCCATCTTGGACAGGATTTTGAGCAGCCCATCTTCGGTTGCTTTGCGGTAGTTGCCTTGTGCTGCTGACAGCGTGATTGCCTTGAGCTTGCCCCGTTCCATGAAGCTCTGAGTTTTGGGGTCAGTCCACCACTGGCGAACGGTTTCCAGCGCCAGGTAAGGGCAAACGCCACTGGCTCCGTAGCCGATCAGACACGCAAAATGGTGAGTACTCCAGCATTGGGCGGTATCTGCAATCAATGAGGCTTTCATCCGCAAGCCCTGACGAATCAGGTGATGATGTACGGCACCGATCGCCAGCAGCGGCGGGATATACGTATAGTCTTCGCTGAGACTGACGCTTCCAGTTTTGTGGGAGCGATCGCTCAAGATCAAAATTTTCTTGCCTGCACGAACGGCTTCGGCGGCTTGCTGGCAGAGGGCTGTGACAGCTCGCTGTAATCCGCCAGGTCCTTGCGAGAGTTCAAACAGCGTTGACAGATCGGCAGTTTCAAAGCCAGATTGACGGATTTGCTCCAATTCCGCATCGCTCAGAACGGGAGATTCCAGCTTCAGCAAATGCGCGTACTTTGCGCCTGCCTCCAGCAGATTGCCCCGTTCGCCAAGCTGAATCGCTAGTGACATCACAAGCTTTTCCCGCAGGGGGTCGATCGGTGGGTTCGTCACCTGGGCAAAGCGCTGCTTGAAGTAGTCGTATAGCAAGCGCGGTTTCGCCGACAGCACTGCCAGAGGCACATCATCCCCCATACAAAAGGTGGGTTCCTTGCCCTGTGCGCCCATCTCCTGGATGATCATCTCTACGTCTTCGGCTGTGTAGCCAAAAGCAGTTTGATAACGCAGCAAATCTCCTGTAGGAATGTAGGGCACGTTTTCGGCAAACGGCTCGTGCTTGAGGTCGTAGCGATTTTGCTTGAGCCACTTACCATAGGGTTTCATGCTGGCAACCCGCTGCTTGATTTCCCAGTTTTTCTGAATTTCGTGCGTTTCCAGATCTACCGCGATCATCTGACCGGGACCCAGGCGACCTTTCTCGATGATGTCCGTTTCGGGTAGATCTACGACTCCTGCTTCAGAAGCCACCACAATATAACCATCCCGCGTGATGCTGTAGCGGGCGGGACGCAGCCCGTTGCGATCGAGCGTGGCACCGACCACCTTACCGTCACTAAACACCAGCAGCGCTGGACCATCCCAGGGTTCCTGAATGCCACTGTAGTATTCGTAGAAGTCCGTAATTTCTGGATGATCTGCCAGGTCAGGTTGATTCTGATACGCCTCTGGCACCATGATCATCAACGCTTCTTGAGGACTACGACCCGACCACACCAGCAGTTCAAAAACATTATCCAGATTGGCGGAATCACTGTTTTCGAGGTTAACGGTGGGCTTCAGGTCTGCAATCCGATCGCCCCAGCAAGCATGTGCGAGGTCAGCATCGCGTGCCACCATCCAATTAACGTTGCCCAGCAGCGTATTGATTTCCCCATTGTGACCGAGTAACCGCATGGGCTGTGCCAAAGGCCAGCGGGGCAATGTATTCGTGCTAAAGCGACGGTGGTAGACCGCAAAGGCGCTCTTATATGCGGGGTTCTTCAGGTCTGTGTAGAACTCGCCTAAGACCGCCGATCGCACCATGCCCTTGTAGACGATCGTGCGGCTTGAAAAGGAACAGAAGTAAAAGTCATCAAACGCATTTTGCAGAGTAGAGCCATTGACTTCTGCTTGGATGGCGTTGTTGATCCGTTTGCGAACAAGATAAAGCTGCCGCTCCAGTGCGTCATCTTGCTGCTCAGACTGCACTAAGACCTGCTCAATTTGAGGTAAATTTTCACGAGCCTGTCTCCCCAAAAGGTTGGGCGATGTGGGTACGGTGCGCCACCCCAGCACGGTCAGCCCTTCTTCGAGTGCGGTGCGCTCGACCACTCGACGGGCGATCGCGGCTGCCTCTGTTTTGGCTGGCAGAAAGACCATTCCGACCCCAATTTGCGTGGCTGTAGAGCTTTGAATGCCTTGATCCGCCAGCCATTGGTGTAATAAATCCCAGGGAATTGCCGTCATCAAGCCAGCACCATCCCCAGAATCCTGGTCAGCGCTACAGCCACCCCGATGTTCTAAGCAAGTCAGCGCTGAGAGTGCCTTCTCAATTAGATCGTGACTCACGCGACCTTGCTGATCGGCAATAAATCCCACCCCACAGGCATCACGCTCTTCCACCAACCAAGGCTGCCCAGCGTACCCACCTGTTCCCTGATTCTGATATTGATTCACAGTTATTTTATCCATGAGATGGCTCGGTTCGTTTGTTGATCAAAGGTGTGGTGTGGTCAAGCAGCGCTGGCTTCGCACTGATAGCCGTCAGAAAAGCAATGCCAGAAGATTAAGGATAAAACTTCAAAATTGAGCGCGGGACGGGCGATCGCTCCGAAAAACCAGGCATTATCGGCATTAACTCGATTCTACCTAGAATCTGCACTCTAAGAAGGCTAGACAATTGCCTTTCACTACGTCAGCACTAAAAACGAGCTGATGGTATTTCAACAAGCATGAGCTGAAGTTGATGTCCTAAGTAGCTGAGATTCTTGGCTCAATGCCACCCTTGCAGAAAAGAACATCTAAAGGCTCTGACGAACTGTCTTTTCTGCTACAGCGTTAACCATGATCGTTGCCTTCAAACCAATGGTAAGTAGGCGATCGGTGCGTTGGGCAACCGTTCTCTAGGACAAGCATTCTATAAAAAATAGCTTGCGCTTGCAATCCCTCACTGGCGACACAGGCATTCAAAGCTAAAGGCCTACTGATCGCCTCCAAGAAAACAAAAGTAGTTCTGCCTGAAGGTAAGCAGATGCTAAAAACCATGCCAGAACGGACACGTATGCTCTCAATATGCTGGCTGACTGGTAGCTGATTGCCCTCCAAACACTCGACTCCCAAAGGTCCAAAGCCGTCTTTGCTAGGGTTAGATCTTCTCTTCTAGTATCGAGTAAGCAACATTGAAACAGTGGGCTAAGTCATAATTCCCTAACAGGTATGAGAAGCCTATCGCTGTAGTCAGTTTCTTAGAAAGGAGCAGTCTGCTCAAGCCGTTGCCTGGTTTCTGCTACTTTCATGAAGTTGACTGACTCCTTTTTATTTATCTCTTGTCAGAAGGAAATTGTGATCAGACGTGCTATCAATCGGTGGTTCAAGCTATCTGTCCAGTTTGTGGCATGGTCTTTAGGCGATCGGTATCAACGATCGCACCATGCTCAGCGCCTACCTTTCATTACAGGGTTGCTTGCCCTGAGCTTTTCGGTGCCGCAGGGTCATGCTGTCGCCGCGCACGCGCACAGGCAAGCCTCACAGAACCAATCACTCAAGCAACCCTTACCGAGCCAGCCCCGTTTTGTGAGCCAAGTGCCATCCTTGCCTGCACCCAGCCAACAAGGGACTCAAATTTTGCTGAACGGTCGCGTCCTGCCCGCAGCCTGGGTACAGTGGGCACAGGGCGGACAGCAGTTTGGCATCAGTGACGCTGGACTCTCACAAGCGATCGGAGTGGAACTACTCAACAGTGCCGATGCGACAAAGCAACCCGTGCAGTGGTTTTCTGACCCGATCGCCGCACCGCTCAAGCTGACAACTCGACTAGTAGGAGCGTTGCGTTATCTGGATATTACCGATCTGGCGCAGCGATCGGGTTGGCAACTGCGAGCCAACGGTGCTGTCCTGCAAATTACCTCACCACCCGCAACTGTGACAGCGGTACGTCAGAGCAAGCAACCCTGGGGCGATCGCCTCGTGCTTGAACTCGATCGTTCGGCACCCTGGCAAGTCGACCAACAGAATCAGGAAGTCATTTTGACGCTGGATGCTCAGATCCCCGCGACGCTCCTCCAAAGCTTTAAACCTGCTGCTGGCAATCGACTTAAAGCCATCAGTATTGAACCTGGAACCAACCAAACGCGACTTCGGCTGAGTCTTTCCAGCGCTTTGAGTCCGCGTGTGTGGAGCCTACCCAATACCAATCGTCTGATTGTGGATCTTCGTCCTGATGCAACCGTCGATCGCGATATCCTTTGGGCTCCAGGACTCCGCTGGCATACCCAAACGCTCACCATTGGAACCGCACGCTTTCCTGTCATCTGGCTAGCGGTTGATCCTCGTCAGCCTGGAGTTAGCCTAAAACCCATTCTGCCCAATCCTGGCACTCTTGCAGGAACAGCTCCTCTGCTTCGGACTGCTCAACAGGCTCAAGTAGCCGCCGCTATCAACGGTGGTTTTTTCAATCGCAATAACCAACTGCCTTTAGGTGCTGTGCGCTTAGATGGACGATGGCTCTCTGGTCCCATTTTGGGACGAGGCGCGATCGCCTGGAATGCAGATGGCGACACGAAGATCGATCGCCTCACCCTTCAAGAGACCATCGTGACCAACAAGCAGCGGCTACCGCTCACCCATCTCAATAGCGCGTATGTTCAAGCTGGCGTTGCTCGGTACACTAGCGGTTGGGGCAGCAGCTACAGCCCTCTCACAGACAATGAAATTCTAGTAATCGTGCAGAACAACAAGGTTGTGAGTCAGCAACCGATTGGTGCTGCTGGCAGCAATGCTATACCGATTCCTGCAACTGGGTATTTGCTAGCTGTACGATCGAACCGTAACGCTGCCACCGCCTTGACAGTCGGGACAATGTTGCAACTAGAAACCGCTGTCACACCCACCGAATTCAGCCGCTACGACCAAATCATTGGCGGTGGACCACTCCTGCTCCAAAACCGTCAGATTGTGCTGGATGCCAAAGCCGAACAATTCAGCAATGCGTTTGCGATCGAACAAGCAAGCCGTAGCGCGATTGGACAGACTGCTGATGGTAAGTTACTCATCGCCGCTGTGCATAGGGATCTGGATGGCAACGGTGCCACACTCACCGCTATCGCCCAAATCATGCAGCAGTTGGGTGCCGTCAACGCGCTTAACCTTGATGGCGGCAGCTCAACCACGCTGTATCTGGGTGGGCAACTGCTCGATCGTCTGCCCCGCAATGCAGCCCGCGTTCACAACGGTATCGGCGTAGTGATTCAACCAAAGTGATTCAACCAAAGTAATTCAACCGCATCGGTGAACCTGAGGTTAGTTAAAGTTAGCTTGGGGCAACCTACGCCTCTGTGAAGATTGCGTGTAAATTCTTTCAACCAGGTTCATACAGGCAAAACTGCGCCAAGGAATTTGTTAGTGTTGTCGTCGGAAGCAAGCCATCTATCGACCGCTGCTTCCTTCTGTGCGCCTTTGCCTACATCATTCAGACTCTAGTCTGGAAACTGTTCGCAAGAGACAGCTTTTCGATCGAGACTTTATTATTTCTAGTAAAACACTCCTCAAGGAGACAGTCATCATGGTTCAATCCAAAGAAAGCCACCAAATCTCTTCCCTGACGCTGCCTCTCACCAGTGCTCCAACAACAGTTGCAGCCACAGAATTAAGACCTTGGGGCTCTTTCACCACTCTAGAAGAGGGGCGGGGGTATAAGATTAAGCGCATTGAGGTAAAGTCAGGTCATCGTTTGAGCCTACAGATGCACCACCATAGAAGCGAACATTGGATTGTGGTCTCTGGAACTGCAAAAGTCGTCTGCGGCGATCGAGAACACATCCTGAGCAGTAATCAGTCTACTTACGTGCCTCAATGCACGACCCATCGACTAGAAAATCCCGGTGTGATTCCACTTGTCTTAATTGAAGTGCAAAACGGAGAATATCTAGGAGAAGACGATATTGTCCGCTTCCAAGATGATTACTCACGCGCCCAATAAAACTGGTGGCTGAGATCGGCTTGCCCAGGTTCGCTCGTCGCTGTCCCAGCCCTCATCTTCAGAAGGCTACTCTGAGCACTTACCACAGCTCTTCCATCGCTTCACAGTGCTGTAGGGTAAACTCAGGGTAGTTTTCTCTCTCGACCAATTGTCATGATACATCTCAGCCAGTCTGCCATCAGCGAAGTTCTGCGCGTGAAAGCAAAGCGAAACGATCCCCAGCTTTTGTTTCGTCTCAGCGTACAGCCGAGCGACTGCTTAATGCTGTCTTATGCAATGACCTTTGACTCTGATGTGCGGTTAGATGACCAGCTTTTTAACTGCGACGGAGTGCAGGTTGTGGTTGATGTTCAGAGTCTCCCAGCCATCAATGGTCTCACTTTAGACTATTCTGAAGACCTGATGGGGGGAGGCTTTCGCTTTCATAACCCCAATGCGCTCCGAAGTTGTGGTTGCGGTAATTCCTTCTCTCTCGGTGAGACAACACCCTAGTGGTCCGTTAACTAAAATTTGACGGGTAAACCAAAGCTGGGAAAATTTGAAGGTGTTTTTTTGAGGGTTTTCAACCCGTCAAAAAATTCTTCACAGAACACATAGGTCGATCGCGCCCATTGGTAGAAAGCTTGCTGGTAGAGAGGTTGTTGGTAGAGAGCTTGTTGGTAGAGAACCAAGCGACGATACCTTAAGGGCTGAGCCAAAAAGAGGTTGACACTGACTAGATATTGTCGGTAACATTAGAGTTTGCAAAAAGATAGTCAAGGGAACCGCGCAAGTTTCATACCATGCCAACTATTCAGCAACTCATTCGCACTGAGCGTCAGAAAACGCAGAAGAAAACTAAATCCCCCGCTTTGAAGAGTTGCCCTCAACGTCGTGGTGTCTGTACGCGGGTCTACACAACAACGCCCAAGAAGCCCAATTCGGCGCTACGAAAAGTGGCTAGGGTTCGTCTCACGTCCGGTTATGAGGTCACCGCTTACATTCCTGGGATCGGGCACAACCTACAGGAGCATTCTGTTGTCATGATCCGGGGCGGTCGTGTGAAAGATCTCCCGGGCGTGCGTTATCACATTATTCGCGGCACTCTAGACACCGCTGGAGTTAAAGACCGTAAACAGGCTCGCTCTAAGTACGGTGCCAAGCGTCCTAAGAAAGCCTAACAGCAGCATGAGCGCTTGATCACATTGAGTTTTTGGGTCTTCTCCCAGCATTTCCCAACTATCTTTCTGCTTGAGTAGATTGCTGTTAAGCAGGTTTTCTAGAATCTGATAGACTAGACCACTAGCTCTATTGCTACCGTCCACCTCAGCGCTAATTCTCCACATTCTACTTTTTCAAGGTCTACTATGTCTCGTCGCACTGCTATTCAGAAACGTTCTGTCCCCCCCGATCCCGTCCATAATTCTCGGTTAGTGAGTATGATGGTTCGACGCATCATGCATCATGGTAAGAAGTCAGTTGCTTCTCACATCATTTATGATGCATTTGAGGCGATCGCGCAGCGCACTGGCTCCGATCCGATCGAGGTTTTTGAGCGGGCGGTGAAGAACGCAACTCCCTTAGTAGAAGTGAAAGCGCGTCGGGTTGGTGGGGCGACGTATCAGGTGCCTATGGAGGTTCGTTCTGAGCGGGGAACTGCGCTGGCACTGCGGTGGTTGATTCAGTATTCACGCCAGCGCCCTGGGCGCACTATGGCAGGTAAGCTTGCTAACGAACTTATGGACGCTGCCAATGAAACGGGTAGCGCTATCCGTAAGCGAGAGGAAACGCACCGCATGGCTGAAGCAAACAAGGCATTTGCTCACTACCGCTACTAAATTTGTGGTGTAAGAACCGCCCCTCAATGACACTGAGAAAAGTATAAAATCTTGATAGACGCAGTAGTTCAGTAGCGCCTGCCGCAGAGCATAAGGAGGTAGTTGTGTCACGTACCGTTCCGATTGAACGAGTTCGCAATATTGGAATCGCCGCTCATATTGATGCTGGCAAAACCACCACGACTGAACGTATTTTGTTCTACTCCGGCGTGGTGCATAAAATTGGTGAGGTTCACGAAGGAACCGCTACTACCGACTGGATGGCGCAGGAGCGAGAGCGTGGCATCACAATTACAGCGGCTGCGATCAGCACAAGTTGGAAAAACCACCAAGTCAACATTATCGACACGCCGGGTCACGTCGATTTTACGATCGAAGTTGAACGCTCCATGCGCGTGCTGGATGGGGTGATTGCTGTTTTTTGCTCGGTTGGAGGTGTGCAACCACAGTCCGAAACCGTTTGGCGGCAGGCTGATCGCTACAAAGTGCCCCGGATTGTGTTTGTCAATAAAATGGATCGCACCGGAGCAAATTTTTATAAGGTGTACGGGCAAATCCGCGATCGTCTGCGTGCGAACGCAGTGCCGATTCAACTACCCATTGGCAGCGAAAACACTTTACGGGGCATTGTCGATTTGGTACGGATGCGTGCCTTTATCTACAACAACGACCTTGGAACAGACATTGAGGAAGTAGATATTCCTGAAGAGGAACAAGCCTTCGCAGCGGAATACCGTACCAAATTGGTTGAGTCTGTTGCAGAGACTAACGACACCCTGACCGCAAAATACCTGGACGGCGAAGAGCTGACCGAAGCCGAAATTAAGGCGGCGCTTCGGAAGGGGACAATTGAAGGTACGATTGTGCCCATGCTCTGTGGCTCTGCCTTCAAAAATAAGGGCATTCAACTGATGCTGGATGCTGTGATTGATTACCTTCCTGCTCCTATTGATGTTCCAGCTATTCAAGGTCACTTGGCTGACGGCACAGTGGCTGAACGTCACGCTGATGACAACGAGCCGATGTCTGCTCTCGCCTTCAAAATCATGGCTGATCCCTACGGTCGTCTGACCTTTATCCGGGTTTACTCTGGCGTTTTGAAGAAAGGCAGCTACGTCCTCAACTCTACTAAGGATAAGAAAGAGCGGGTTTCCCGTTTGATTATTCTCAAGGCGGACGATCGGATTGAGGTGGACGAAATGCGAGCGGGCGATTTAGGCGCTGTTTTGGGTCTCAAAGATACGTTCACAGGCGATACTATTTGCGATGATGATGCACCTGTGATTTTAGAGTCTCTCTTTATACCAGAGCCAGTTATTTCAGTTGCCGTAGAGCCGAAGACAAAGCAAGATATGGAGAAGCTCTCGAAGGCACTCCAATCATTGTCTGAAGAGGACCCAACGTTTCGGGTCAACGTTGATCCTGAAACGAACCAAACGGTGATCGCTGGGATGGGTGAACTCCATCTGGAGATTCTGGTTGATCGCATGCTGCGGGAGTTTAAGGTTGAAGCCAATGTGGGTGCCCCTCAGGTTGCGTATCGTGAAACCGTTCGTAAGCCTGTCCGAGCTGAGGGTAAGTTCATTCGACAAAGTGGTGGTAAGGGACAATATGGTCACGTTGTGATTGAGTTAGAACCCACTGAGCCAGGCAGCGGCTTTGAATTTGTCTCGAAGATTGTTGGTGGTTCTGTGCCTAGAGAGTACATTAATCCGGCAGAGCAAGGCATGAAGGAAGCTTGTGAATCAGGTATCCTGGCGGGCTATCCCGTGATCGACCTCAAAGCCACGTTGGTTGATGGTTCTTATCACGACGTCGATTCTTCTGAGATGGCGTTCAAAATTGCTGGATCTATGGCAATCAAGAGCGCCGTAATGAAGGCTTCACCTGTCCTTTTAGAGCCTATGATGAAGGTTGAAGTCGAGGTTCCCGAAGACTTTCTTGGTCCTGTCATGGGTAATTTGATCTCACGCAGAGGTCAAATTGAAGCACAAGGAGTTGAGCAGGGACTTGCCACTGTAACCACAAAGGTTCCGCTGGCAGAAATGTTTGGATATGCTACGGATATACGGTCAATGACTCAGGGTCGGGGCATATTCACAATGGAGTTTAGCCACTATGATGAGGTGCCTCGCAGCGTGGCTGAAACGATCATTGCTAAAAGTAAAGGGAACGCATAATCAGGAAGAGGAATAAGTAACTCATGGCACG
>JACMKO010000482.1 GCA_014380065.1 Leptolyngbya sp. ES-bin-22
CTGAACACCAAGGAGTTCGTAGTAATCACCTGCCATAGAGCGTTGCTAAATAAGTGGGATGAGGAAGTTGAAAGTGGAGATTTGCTTTGCGCCATGATAGCTCATTGCTGACAATTTCCACCTACTCCATCCTAAACTAATCAGACAGGGAACTGCCGTTCATTTGAACCGATGCCATCTTTTGGGGCGGCATAAATTAAGGAGAATAGGCTTTAGTCTATTCCCCTCAAGTCAAGCCTGAAATGACTCTTAGCTCAATCAACTGCTTCGTAATCGGCTGTAATTGTTTCGTCGTTTGCGAAGTCATTGTCGTAATTATTGGAACCATCGTGTTCAACCGTATCGCTTGCCCAAGGAGCGGCTGCCGCGTAGGCATATTCTCCTTCACTGCCGCTTCGGCTACTGCTCGAACTAGGTTCAGCCGCTTGCTGATAGACAGATTCGCCCAGGGTGTATAAAGTTTGCTGAAGCGCTTCTAGACACTGGTTCATTTCTTCCACAGTGACAGAACGGTTTGCCAAAGCCGCTCGTAAGTCAGAGACGCGATCGCCAGCCGATCGCTTGAGATCTTCGGTGATGAAGTCGGCGCTGTCTCGTAAGGTTGATTCGTAGCTATAGAACAAGCTATCTGCCTGGTTCCGGAGCGTCACAAGCTGTCTGCGTTGGTCGTCATCTTCAGCGTGAAGCGCTGCTTCTTGGCGCATCCGCTCAACCTCAGCTTCACTCAATCCGCCAGTATTGCTGATGGTAATGCCTTGCTCACGTCCTGTGCCTTTGTCACGGGCGGCAACCTGCAAAATGCCGTTTGCGTCAATTTCAAAAGACACCTCAATTTGAGGAACACCTCTAGGTGCAGACGGAATTCCTGTCAATTGAAACTTGCCTAAGCTCTTGTTATCTCTTGCCAATGCCCGTTCGCCTTGTAGCGCATGGACTTCGACAGAGGTTTGACCGTCTGTGGCTGTGGAGAAGGTTTGGGTTTTGCTGCTAGGAATTGTAGTATTTCGCTCAATGACTTTAGTGAAAACTTCACCGAGGGTTTCGATCCCTAAAGATAAAGGAGTCACGTCTAGCAGGAGTAGATCCTTGACTTCGCCGCCCAGCACGCCTGCTTGGATGGCTGCGCCCAGCGCTACCGCTTCATCGGGGTTGACCGAGCGATCGGGCATTTTGCCGCCAAAGTGTTTTTGAATTGCCTCTTGAACGGCTGGGGTGCGAGTTGAACCGCCCACAAGAATAATGCGATCGATTTGATCGGGAGAAAGATCGCAGTCTTTCAAAGCCTGGGTGACAGGATCGATGGTTGCCTGTACTAAAGGTGCGACCAGCTCTTCAAAATGGGCACGGGTGAGTTCCATTTCTAGGTGCTTAGGGCCTGTTTCATCTGCCGTAATAAATGGCAAATTGACAGTGGTGTTCAGCATAGTAGAGAGTTCAATCTTTGCTTTTTCGGCAGCTTCTCTAAGACGCTGAAGCGCCATTTTGTCTGTCAAGAGGTCAATTTGTTCTTGCTGTTGAAACTTTTGTCTCATCCACTCAACTAAGATGCTATCGAAGTCATCGCCGCCTAGACGGTTGTTGCCAGAGGTGGCTTTGACTTCAAAAACGCCATCGCCTAATTGCAGGACAGATACGTCAAACGTACCGCCGCCTAGGTCGAAAACCAGGACGGTTTGATCTTGGTGCTGCTTCTCTAATCCATAAGATAAAGCAGCGGCAGTAGGCTCGTTAATAATGCGCAGGACTTCCAGCCCCGCAATCGTTCCAGCATCTTTGGTGGCTTGCCGCTGGGCATCGGTAAAGTAAGCAGGAACGGTAATTACGGCTTGAGTAACGGTTTCGCCCAAGTAGTTTTCGGCATCCTGCTTTAGTTTTTGCAGGATCATGGCGGAGACTTCTTGGGGGGTGTAGGCGTTGCTTCTAATTTGCACGTCTACTGTTTCATCTCGCCCCTTAACACAGACGTAAGGAACCCGACCTCGTTCTTGTTCGGTGTCATTCCAGCGGCGACCAATAAATCGCTTAATGCTAAAAACTGTGTTTTCGGCGTTAGTAACAGCCTGCCTTTTCGCAAGTTGCCCCACCAGCCTTTCGCCTGTTTTGCCAAACCCGACAATGCTGGGCGTGGTTCGCCCCCCTTCAGAGTTGGAGATTACAACAGGCTTGCCGCCCTCAAGGACGGCTACACAACAGTTGGTTGTGCCCAGGTCAATGCCAATGACTTTTCCCATAATTCGTGTTCGTGTCTGTGTTCGAGTGAATGAGCGCACAACTGAGAGTACGGCTCAATAGAACCCATTTCATCCTTGCTGAAGTATTCCGCAATCTCTGGGAAATACGATCAGGCACACTCGAAAAACTTGGTTGCGAACGCAGAACCTATGCAGAGACCGCTAATCGCCGCATCGTTAGAAAAGCATTGGCATTTTTGGGGCAAATTAGCCCATATCCGATGATCCGTCGTCTGAACCGTCGCCATCTGGGGCAGCAGCGACTTTAACAAGAGCGTGTCGAAGAATGCGATC
>JACMKO010000483.1 GCA_014380065.1 Leptolyngbya sp. ES-bin-22
ACTTCAACTTATGAGGATTTTTGAGATCTTCTTGAGGGTTTTCGGCTTCCGTAAAGGTGGGCCAGGGAATGTTTTTGGCACCTGGAATGTGTCCATTGCGAACCCAGAGGTCTTTCTCACCCCGGAACAAATCGCCCGGTCTGGGATCAACAAACGTCACGCCCGGTTTGCCAATCAACTTACCAACCTGGTCGAGTGTGACGCGAATGGAGGGATTGTCCTGAACTGCAAACGGCGTAAATTTGTATTTGGGATATTCTTTGACAACTGGTTGCCCAGAAGCTTTGTAGCCTGCATAGCCACCATCTAAAACGGCAATCTCTTTCACACCCGATCGCTCCAGCACATAGGCAACCATCGTGGCGCCTAAAACATCGCGCGCATCGGAATAGACGAGCACACGACTGTTAGTATTGACACCCGATCGAGAAAAGATTGAAGCTAACTTCTGGGTCTCCCAATACTGCACAGGCAAAAAGCCATTGGGACCACGAAAGGCGATATCTGCGATGTTCACTGCCTTTGGAATGTGCCCTGCAATGTACTCCAGAGGCGAATTTCGCACATCCAGAACTCGCAAACCTGGATCGGTTGCATTTGCAGCAACCCAAGCGGGCGGCACAAATTGCACCTTAGCGCTGGGAGCTGCGGTAATCGACGAAACTGAGCCAAGAGAGACTGCAAGCAAGGTTACGATCGCTGTGATCACCAAGACAGACGGCTGAAGCACGCGTCTCCAGAACGGTCGGAAAAATCTAGCCTTTAATCTAAAACTCATCGTCATGAAGCTCCTGAAGCACAGTCGTGAATGAACCAAAAAACAGCCCCCATTGCCAGCGAGAACTCAACGTGTGGCTCACAAGTAATGAAAAGGGATGATAGAAATTGAAAGTACGGTGAGTTGATGGGTTTTTCGTACTTAATTCTTTTGGAGTATCGCATAGCCAATCGACTCAATCAAGCGTTTGCCATAAACATCTAGCATTCAGCTCTGCGTCTTCTTCAAGCAGTTGCATAACATTCTTCTCTCTTTAAGACCAAACTCACCCTTGTTGATTGCACAACTAACTTTTGACGCAGTAGTTTTATTGTCAGTGCACAAGGTATTTATTGAGTCACTCCGTTTACCACGCAACGAAAGCCGATATGACACGTTGAGGTATCCACAGTTTCCGCGTGACGTGCAGCCGATCGATAGCGGCTACAGTAGTTGGACGCACACAGAAAAGAACCACCTTTAAGCACTTTGCGAGGAATGTGCACCGCTGCGTGTTCAGGGTCAAAGCTTGCTTCGATCGCGCCTCCGGTTGGATTCTCTGGGATGCAGCAGGATTGATGGTTAGTCTGAGCAGGGTGCGATCGATACCAGTCCGCTGTCCACTCCCAGACATTGCCCACTAAATCGTATAAACCGTAGCCATTTGGGGAGTACGAGCCAACTGCTTCTGGGCTGGGCGGGTGCGACTTCAAATTTTGCCAGGGAAATTCGCCCTGCCAGATATTTGCCATTACGGTCCCATGCGGCATTAAGTCATCACCCCATGGATAATCTGTTCCTTCCAAGCCTCCACGCGCAGCCCGTTCCCACTGTGCCTCGGTTGGCAGTAATTTGCCTGCCCACGTTGCATAGGCTTCAGCATCTTCATAAGCAATATGGACGACAGGATGATGGTCTCGTTTTTTGATGGAACTGCCGAGTCCTTCAGGATGTCGCCAGTTGGCACCTGGAATGTAGTTCCACCAGCAACACGTGCGTAAATCAACCGAACGGTGAGGTTGCTGAAAGACCAGTGAGCCTGCTACAAGTAGCTCTGGTAGCGCCCCTGGATAGTCCTCTAGCTTTGGCGATCGCTCCGCAACAGTGACATAGCCTGTTTCTTTGACAAAGCGCTGAAACTGCCTGTTGGTTACGGCATACTGATCCATCCAAAAACCGCTGACTGTAACTGGATGAGCAGGCGCTTCTTCAGGGTAGTGATGATTAGACCCCATCGTAAACGTGCCGCCCGGAATCCAAGCCATGTTTTTGTCAGGAGGCTTGCGCGATCGCGGTGTATGACTCCGCTCGGTATGACTGGCTGAAACATGGCTGGTCGAAACTGGGTTATCGATCGTCTGCTGTCCAATTTGCTGATTCATCGATCGTTCTTAAAAAAGATGCTTGATGGAAATTCACTCCGTTGGTTTAACCAGAGTGAATTTCAATGGAACGAAGAGTGAGGACTGTTAGCGCGATCAACTTACTCAGACTGTATGGGGTTTAAGCTGCATAAGGCAACACTTGCGACTCCCATTCCTGGAATCTCGCTTTTAGCTTTGTGAACGTTTTCAAACGCTCGTCTTTGAGATTAACGGTTTCTCCAGGGTCAGTGGAGAGATCGAACAGGAACTCGTTGCCTCTAACGCTCAAGTACTTCCACCTACCGCTGCGAACAGCGTTTTGCCGATTTGCCGGATTTGCCCCAAAACGCCAGAACAGGGTGCGAGCAGAGGCGGGTTTGCGTCCTTGCAGAACAGGCAGCAGGTTTTTTCCATCTAGTGGGGAGCGCGGATCTGGTTTGGTGCGAGTCGCTGCCAAAAGCGTTGCGGTTAAATCTTGTGTAATCAACACCTGATCCGTCACATGGTTCGGTGCAATGACCCCATTCCAGCGGACGAACGCAGGCACTCGAATGCCACCTTCATACAGGCTGCCTTTTCTGCCCTGGTAAGGTCCGAAATTTGAGAACTTTTCGCCGCCGTTGTCACTGGTAAACACCACGATCGTATTGTCCGCCTGTCCCGATTCTTGCAGTGCTTGCAGCACTTTACCAACCCCCTGATCCAGGCTCTCCATCATTGCAGCGTAAGAAGCAGGTGTACCGTTATTGATCCAGTTTGGCACGCTGTCTCTCCCTATCAGTTCATCGCTTAGCGCTTTGTCGTCTGGACCTTGAAAGGGCCAGTGAGGGGCGTTGTAGTGCAGGCTGAGGTAGAAGGGACGATCGCGCTCTCGTTTAATGAAGTCAACTGCTCGATCGGTGAACAAGTCGGTGGCATAGCCATTGACATTTACTTGCGTGTAGTTGACCGACTGCCCTTGTACCTTACCTTCCCAGAGATCCAGTTCGCCATTGCCATCGACGTGTCTGAAATAATCAATGCCGCCACTAAGCAGCCCAAAGAATTCATCGAAGCCATTCTGCCAGGGACCGTATGTAGGAGGATACCCGCCATGCCATTTACCGACCAGCGCCGTGTCGTAGCCGTTCTGTTTCAGTAGAGATGCGATCGTTGGCTGTTCAGCAGGTAGTCCAACCCTGTCGTTGATGTCTCGAATAAAAGCGAGTGGTTCCTGAAGCCCCACCGGTGTGCGTGCTGGATAGCGTCCTGTAAAAAACGCAACGCGAGTCGGTGTGCAAACGGTTTGAGCCGAGTACGCATTGGTAAAGCGAGTGCCTTCCTGTGCCAGCTGATCCAAATTGGGCGTTTGATAGGCAGTTTGACCATAAAGGCTGAGGTCACCGTAGCCCAGGTCGTCCGTCAGAATAAACAGCACATTG
>JACMKO010000484.1 GCA_014380065.1 Leptolyngbya sp. ES-bin-22
ACCGATCGTGTTGATCTCTTGAGTCCAAACCGTACCAACAATCGGCTTAGCCTGGGTCGTTTTGTCAGCACCGTGCAGTTAGCACGTGGGTTTACGCTTTGGCAAGGGAAAGCGCTACCGCCAACCCCCGCAGAGGGGCTGCGTTATAGCCCAGTGCCGCTCACGCCGTATGTCAATTTGGGCGTGACGTTACGAGGGGTTGCCAGTGCTTACACAAATGGCGACACGCAGCAAAACCTGATTGCCAGCGTTGGACTTAGTGGGCAGTTTGGACATTTTTCGCGAAACTTTTTCGACTACACTGCGTTCAACATCAGCTATGTTCAGTTTGTCGGCAGTGGACAATCGCCCTTTCTTTTCGATCGCACCGTTGATACCCGCATTCTCAGTGTTGGCATTACCCAACAAATTTACGGCCCCTTTCGGATTGGGTTCCAAACCTCGATCAACTTAGATTCCAGCAATCAGTTCAGCACCGATTACATTCTGGAGTACAGCCGTCGCACCTATGCGATCGTGTTGCGCTACAACCCTGTGCTGGCAATTGGTGCCATTGGTTTGCGGATCAGCGACTTTAACTGGACGGGTGGCACCGATACGTTTGAAGGCTCTGATATCACACCTGTAGAGGGCGGCGTGCTTTTGCGCCGCGATGAATAGAGAGACAATGGGGCGCGGCTCTAGTGTCAATTAGCTCCAATACTGAGTCAGACTTTCGCGATCGCTGCTTATGATTAGAGTCAAAAGATACACTTGGGATAAGCGGCGCTTGTCTGCACCGATCAAGCGTCTGGCTGCTGCCGCGAGGGTCTATGACAGAACTGGTCGATAATCCTATCGAACGATCGAACGATGCGACTGCTTGTATCATCAGTTTGTTGCATCACTATGGCTTTGATTTGGGTGGTCACACCATTTCGCAGTTGCTTTTGGGCTGGCAGGAACATTACCCAACGGCTTGGATACGGCTGGCAACCATCGAAGCGCTCTACCAGGGACGTTACAAAGCCATTTCTGTAGAGCAAATTTTAGCCATGTGGCAGCGGCGCAGCCAGCCGCTTTATCACTTTAACCATGAGTTTGAGCGCTTGGTGTGTAAGAACTTGCCTGAGAATCTGGTGTTGTCAGACCCTTCTCCGCAGAGTGAGCCACTCGCACCACGATCGACCACGATCGAAACCAAACTTACCTATCACAGCGTTGCGTTGCAGCTACCGAGCTTTAGGGGCACTGCTTTACCCGAAGCGGCTGTCATGTTGGCACTGAGAACCCTTCATAGTGTAGAGATGGCTGCTCTGACAGAAGATGGTCTGACAGAAGATGGTCTGACGGGAGTTCAAGCCCCTGCTGAGGAGGGCACACAAGCACCCACGCAGATTTACTCCTACAAGCTGCGATCGGATGAGTCACCGTCTAGTACGGCCCCTCTTGAATCCAGTGAAACGCCTGTTCAGAGCGAGGTAGACCAAACCGTAATATCTTCTGAAGAGGTTGCTACCGATGCGTCCGAGGCAAGCGATGGCACGTTGCAAGACGAGCCGCTCATACCCAAAAGCCATCAAGCTGAGGATAAGCAACCCCTTGCTGCACATGAGTCTACTGCGGCTCTAGCGCCGCTTCAGGTAGGGTCGATTGCCAAAATCTTGCAGCAGCTTGAGCACCAAGAGCTGAACATCAAGCCAATGTTTCCAATGATGGGTTTGGTAGCTACAGCTCCCACGCTCAAGCCAAAGCTACAGTTGCATCTGACAACCCATTATCAACCCATCTGGCTGACCGCTGCATCCAGTAAACAGCCAATTCATCAGTTCACCCCAACCCCAGAGCTGCCAGACTTTTACAGTAAGCTAAAAGTAGCCACCCAACCACCAGACGACCCAGAAGATAGCGCTTCAAGCCAGTAGGGACGTAGCAACATATTCTTACTCTTTAACCTCTCTACTACAGAATGTTCTATTGCAGAGTGTGAAAGGCTCTATGCTGTTTGCTCGACGGAAGGCTGAGCGTCTGCTGCTGCGGGTTGGCTGGTCACGCCCTTGCGAATCTCAGAGCAGAATGATGCCATGCTAAAGCCCCCAAATCGCTTCAAAATGCTGGTGCGTAACCGTAAGTTTGGGCTGGCAAACCACAGGCGCTCTTCTGAGTACATCGTTTCGTACTCGGTGATTAACGTCAACGCTTCATCGCTGCCCATAATATAGCGACCCGCAACGGGTGCTTTCTCGGCGTAGCCCATCTCTCTCAGTAGTTTGCCTTCATGGGGTTTGTCAGGATCGGCGATCGGCACCAGCACAGTGTTACCCGTATGCTTGTCCTTGTCCCACTCCATCGTGCCATCCCAGATGACCCGTGCCCCGCAAAGCGCCAGCGCGGGATCAATCTCGTACTGTTCGCACAGCTTGATCACCTCTGGATCGGTTTTGGGTAGCAGTTCAATCTGGAGATCTGACTGTCCCCCTTCTGTCTGCTTAAACGCCAGATGGTGACTGGTGCGCTGGGAAAACCACTTACCGCTGCTGAGTTGAAAAAACTCCACAATATCCATCGTTTACAACGATCCTTTGTTCTGGATGCTTGTTAGTTTTTCTATTGTAAGGTTAGCAGTGCTTCAGTTGGGGGAGAACATGAAGAAGGAGCCATAAATTCAGTTAAAAGACCCTTACATTTAGCCTGGTAGCGTTGAACAGGGGAAGGGGCGTTGGGCGAAGGCGATCGAACACCTTCCCTTAGCCACCTTCAAGCAGACAGAGGTTCCCAACGAAGTAAAGAATCCAGTGCAATCGCCAGTCATGGCTAAGGCGAGTTCACCATTTCTTCACCAAAGCTTGCTGAAGATTACTATTTCTTTACCAGAGATATGTTAGGAAGGAGCACGGTGGGCAATTTAAGCTCACAAATGCCGTTGCCACCGCTTTTGCTCACATTTGTACAACCCACAAGATTCAACATGACGCAACGTAAACGGGCACTCATTACCGGCATCACTGGTCAAGATGGCTCTTATCTAAGTGAACTGTTATTAGAGAAAGATTATGAAGTTCACGGTATTATCCGGCGAACCTCTACCTTCAACACCGATCGCATTGATCATATCTATGAAGACCCTCATACCCAGGAAGCGAGGCTCTTTCTACACTACGGCGATTTGACAGATGGCACCACACTCCGGCGCATCCTGGAAGATGTGAAGCCCACCGAAATTTACAACCTGGGCGCTCAATCGCACGTCCGCGTCAGTTTTGACTCGCCAGAGTACACAGTGGATACGGTTGGGACAGGTACGCTTCGCCTTCTGGAAGCCATTCGCGATTACCAGCACCGTACAGAGATCCAGGTGCGCTTCTACCAGGCAGGGTCGTCCGAAATGTACGGTAAGGTGCAGGAGATTCCCCAAAGCGAAACCACACCGTTCTACCCCCGCAGCCCTTACGCGTGCGCGAAGGTGTATGCCCACTGGCAAACGATTAACTATCGGGAGTCTTACGGGTTGTTTGCCACTAACGGCATTTTGTTTAACCACGAGTCGCCGCGCCGGGGTGAAACGTTTGTTACCCGCAAAATTACCCGTGCGATCGCCCGCATTATTGCCGGACAGCAGAAAAAGCTCTACCTGGGCAACCTGGATGCCAAGCGTGACTGGGGCTACGCCAAAGATTACGTTGAAGCGATGTGGCTCATGCTCCAGCAAGATGAACCAGACGACTACGTGGTTTCTACAGGCGAAACCCACGCCATTCACGAGTTTCTGGAGACTGCCTTTGGCTATGTCAACTTAAACTGGAAGGATTACGTGGAGTTTGACGAACGCTACCTGCGTCCCACTGAAGTTGAACTCCTGATCGGCGACTCCACTAAAGCCCGTGAAAAGCTTGGCTGGAAACCGTCTGTGACGTTTGAGCAACTTGTCTTCTTGATGGTCGAAGCTGACTTGAAGGCGCTGGGACTCGTCCCCCTCAATGGACACTCACCACAAACGACTACAGATAACGCCACCATCCGCCAAAGCGCTGGCAGCTTCAGGTCATAGGAACCAGACCCTTCACCTAGTCATAGTCTTTGCCACAAGCCTGGTAACGTTTGCGATCGCTCCTCTCAAGCATCATCGTCAGATTCAGTGATCTGAATCTTGACATGACTGGGTAGGGGCGATCGTTTTAGGTTGAGTGGCAGATGCTCAGTACTATCCGTTCAGAGAGGAACCGCTAGCTGAGAACGGCATTATTCACGCGATCGATGCCGTCCTGTTGCCGTCATCTGTCAGCCTTTAATTAAATTGGTGCTTGAAAGAGTCAATACACTTTACAGAACCACCAGACGCTGGTTCGAGCACGATGACAACGTGCCGCTTAACCAGCTTGCACGCGATCGCTACTGAGTCAATTTATGCCCTTTGTCAGATGCGGTGCCGTCATTATGCATCGGAGGATGCTGCCATCTTAATTTTGGTACAGCCGCAGCTTAAAGGAGCGTTATGTCAAGTGCTATTGAGTTTAGTTTGTTTGCACCTTACAACCAAGAAGCTGCTTTAATCGGGTCGTTTTCAGATTGGAAAGCGCTGCCGATGAAAAAAGGAGATGATGGTTTTTTCCGTACTAGCGTTGAACTGGACGATGGAGTTTATCAGTATAAATTTCGGGTGCAGTCCAAAAGCTGGTTCTTTGAGCCGGAGCAGTGGGTGGATGTGACCGATCCCTACGCAACAGATGTGGACGGAACGACCAGCGAAGAAAATGCGATCGCCCATATCAAAGACGGTCAGCGCGTTGTTGATACCTACGTCTGGCAACACGACGACAAGCCCTTGCCACCAGACAACGCTCTAGTCATTTACGAACTCCATGTGGCAGATTTTTCGGGTGGCGAAGACGATGCCAAGAAACGCGGTAAATACCAGCACGTGATGGAAAAGCTGGATTATCTGTGCGATCTGGGCATTAACGCGATCGAACTCATGCCGATCAAAGAATATCCAGGTAGCTATAGCTGGGGCTACAATCCCCGCCATTTCTTTGCTGCCGAAACTAGCTACGGTTCGAGCGCAGACTTGAAAAAGCTGATTGACGAGTGCCACTCTAGAGGCATTCGGGTTTTAATGGATGGGATTTATAATCACTCTGAAGCGTCTTGCCCGTTAACCCAAATCGATCACGATTACTGGTACCACCACGAGCCGCGTGATCCTGACAACAATTGGGGACCTGAATTTAACTACGAGCACTACGACGACAACCTAAAAACCTACCCTGCCCGACGTTTCGCTGGTGACGCTGTCCACTATTGGGTAGAAGAATTTCACATCGACGGCATTCGCTTTGATGCGGCACGGCAAATCGCCAACTATGACTTCATGCATTGGATTGTTGAGGAAGCCAAAAAAGCTGCGGGTGCGAAGCCTTTCTACACGGTAGCGGAGTACATTCCTGAGACTCCGAGTATTACCAACATCGATGGTCCGATGGATGGCTGCTGGCACGACAGCTTCTACCACTGCATTTTGGAGCATATCTGTGGCGACACGTTCGACCTGGAGCGACTGAAAGAGGTGCTGGATGCCAAACGTCAGGGCTTTATGGGTGCAACAAATGTGGTTAACTATTTGACCAACCATGATCACAATCATGTCATGGCAGAGCTGGGCGATCGCGGCATCCTGGAAGACGAAGCTTTTCGTCGTGCGCGACTGGGTGCCGATCTGCTGCTGACTGCCGTAGGCGTTCCCTTAATTTGGATGGGCGAGGAGTTTGGCGAGTACAAGAACAAGACGATGGATCAGGCAAAGATTGACTGGACGTTGCTGAGTGGCGACTTGAACAAAGGGCTGTTTGCGTATTACAAAGGGTTGATTCACCTCCGTAAACAAAACCACGCCCTTTACACTGAAAACATTGAGTTTTTCCACGAGAACGCTGAGGGCAAGGTCCTTGCCTACACACGCTGGAATGACGAGGGTTCTCGCGTTGTCGTGGTTGCCAATTTCTCAGATCAGAGCTTGGGCAGCTACGAAGTGACTGATTTCCCCGCCGATGGCACGTGGCATGAGTGGACAGGCAACTACGATGTTGACGTTCACGAGCGTCGTCTGGCGATCGATCTGGGTTCATTTGCCGCCAAAGTATTTGTGTGGCAGCAGTAAGCGGTCAGCCATTAGCTTCTAGATGTCTCAGGTTGATCTTAGCTGGAGCGATTGTTGAAGCGGCGATCGCTTCGATCAAACCTGTCTACTTCGCGAACTTGCTGGATCAACCACAGGGCTATGGTAGGATAGTAGACTGCAACTCTCTATCAACCAGGAAGACTTACGAGACATGCCTCTGCTGCAACAACGTAAACAAGAACTCATTTCTGACTATCAGGTTCATGAAACCGATACTGGCTCTTCGGATGTCCAGGTGGCGATGTTGACTGAGCGGATTAACCGTCTTAGTGAGCACCTCAAAGCTAACAAAAAAGACCACGCATCCCGTAAAGGGTTGCTGGGGATGATTGGTCTGAGAAAGCGCCTTTTGTCCTACATCCAGAAGCAGGACAATGCCCGCTACCGGGCGCTTATTACTCGGCTTGGTATTCGCGGCTAAACAAGGACGGTGTCTATGGCAGCGAAGAAAAAAAAGGCTCCGAGCAACGCCGCTTCTGCGAACAAAGAAGCGGCTGATGTGTCTCCATTGCCGTTTGAGCCTGTTTCAACGCGTCAGAAGCAGGCAAAACAAGCGCCTTCCACTCCAGTAGAACCCGGTGCGGTCACTCCAGCCAAGCAACCGCTTCAAGGTATGCCAAACGCCTCCAGCATTCCCGAAATCGTCAACCGCCGAATGGTCACCCGAGCAGCCTTTTTTAGTGGTGTGCCAACGACTTGTGCCCTCCTCACGTTTGTGGTTAGTTATTTTGCGATCGCGAATGCTGCGTTCCAACCGCCGACTGCCGCTGTTTTGCTCGTCAGTTTGGGCTTTTTTGGGTTGGGCGTACTGGGCTTGAGCTACGGTCCCCTCTCTGCCTCCTGGGATGAGGAGCGCGTAGGAAATCTATTCGGCTGGGACGAGTTCAAACTAAATTTTGGGCGACTGCGGCACTCTTGGCGTGCTGCTAAAGGGGCGAAAGACGAGACTGATAATCCTTCCGCTTGAACTTGAATTGTTTCTTGAAATTTAGTCGATCGGCTTGCGCGATCGCTCTCCCTCTTACCCCATCAATTTACTCACAGCAGGGACGTAACTTCAATGATTGTGGTCATGAAAATTGGCTCACCAGATGCCGAAATTACCCGCATTACTGACGAGTTCTCTAGCTGGAACTTGAATCCAGAGACGATCGTTGGAAAGCATAAGGTTGTCATTGGACTGGTGGGCGACACGGTTGATATGGATCCACTCCAGATTCAGGAAGTGAGTCCCTGGATTGAACAAGTACTGCGGGTTGAGAAGCCTTACAAGCGTACCAGTCGAGAGTATCGTCATGGTGAATCGAGTGAGGTGATTGTTCCCACGCCCAACGGTGCGGTAGCCTTTGGTGAACATCATCCGCTCGTAGTGGTAGCGGGTCCTTGCTCGGTTGAGAACGAAGCCATGATCGTCGAAACGGCGCATCGGGTCAAAGCGGCAGGCGCACAATTCTTACGGGGAGGAGCGTTCAAACCTCGCACATCGCCCTATGCGTTTCAGGGACATGGCGAGAGTGCCCTTGGTTTGCTGGCGAAAGCACGGGAAGCCACTGGGCTGGGGATCATTACCGAACTGATGGATGCGGCTGATTTGGAGCTTGTGGGAGAGGTTGCTGATATCATCCAGATCGGTGCCCGTAATATGCATAATTTCTCACTGCTCAAGAAGGTTGGCGCTCAAGATAAGCCAATTTTACTGAAGCGTGGGATGTCAGCCACGATCGAAGAATGGCTGATGGCTGCCGAATACATTCTTGCGGCTGGAAACCCGAACGTCATTTTGTGTGAGCGCGGCATTCGCACGTTTGACAACAAGTACGCACGAAACACTTTGGATTTGTCTGTCATTCCGGTGCTGCGATCGCTCACGCATCTGCCGATCATGATTGATCCCAGCCACGGCACCGGGCGCTCAGAGTATGTGCCGTCGATGGCAACGGCTGCGATCGCGGCAGGCACGGATTCTCTGATGATTGAAGTGCATCCCAATCCCAAAAAAGCTCTGTCCGATGGGCCTCAATCGCTCACACCCGAACGGTTCGATCGTCTGATGCAAGAGCTTGCTGTCATTGGCAATGCAGTCGGTCGGTGGGTCGCTGAACCCGCAGCAGTTGGCGTTTAGCCCCAATCGCCGCCCTTTTACCTCGCATCCGCTTGACTTTGCCTTGGCGATTTCATTCTGGCGCTTGCTGCGGTACAGTCTTAGAGCACTCTTTTCGTTCACTTTTTGCCTGTGGATTACCAAACGGCTCGGAGTTTGTTGGTCAATCAAGGGACGGCGGCAGAACAAAATCCAGATGCGCTCCTCACACGCTTGAAACGGGGACAACCGCCGATTCCCGGTCAGGTTACCTCCATTCTGCTAGCGCTGAAAGTCGTCTTTGAGTCGTTGCGGGAGAGCGCAACGTTTGAGCGAGAACTGGCTTGCTCACTGCATCTTTTAGCCAGCGATTCTCGGCAAGCGTTTGAGAACGGTCAGCGAGCAGGCATCGATTGGCCCCCATTGTTGGATGAAGACTTAAGCCGCATTGCAGCAACGGTGAAGAGTATTTTTGTGGGCACGTGGCAGGGGTAGGAGAGTTGTTGGTTGTTAGTTGTTAGTTGTTGGAAAGGGGGCAAGGGTTAAACAACTCAAAACTAAAAACTAAAATTTTTCTCTCCCTCACCGATTACGCAACTCTCCTTCTAGCTTTGGCAAATCGTCTCTCAGAAAAACCGTGATTTTGCCCGTGTAGGCGAAGCCGTTTTGTTGTCGGGCAATTTCGAGCCAGTAGGCGTAGCGATCGCCTTCACGCACCTCTCCTTGTATAGCAGCTAGCAAGGGAGTATCCCGATTAACAGATTGGTCAAGGGTTTTCTGCGTGGGATAGGTGTAGAGCGTTTTAGCCTGAGCGTAATCCTGGTAAATGGTTGGTCCGTAGATGATGCGTAGAGTCTCTTGCAAGCGATCGCGGGTCACGCCATTTTGCATATCGAAAAACGAGATCTCTTCGGTGCGAATGATGCCCCCCGTTGACCCTGACGAAGCTCTGCCAACCTGCAATGGCGATGCCGAAAACATAAAGCGTTGAGCAGGCGTGTCGCTTTTGCGTACCAGAAGCTTTTCACCACGAACGGGGCGCAGCGTCGGGTTTGCCTGAATCCAAACTACGGCTTCATCGGGAGACTGCCCTGGCAATGCCTGAACGCGTCCCGCGAGTAGGCTGAGTACCAGACTTAATCCGATCGTGGAGAGCCATTGAGCAGACCGCACCGTTAGAAAGGCAACGTGCCTGGAACAGAATGCGTCTGGCAAAACCCTACACTCTGTGCCTTGCTCTTTGTGCTTTGTTTCTCGTGCCTTTAGCCAACCCAGCATCCCTGCAATAGCGTTCATCGTCCGGAGCCTAATGTCTAGAGTTAAGTCATCTTGCCATCACTTTCAACGTTTGGCACTGCAACGTTTTAACTATTCACCTTCACGCTTCACCTGACGTGGTTTGAGCGGCGATCGCCTGTATCGTTGCTAGAGGCACCTGGTAGAAGTATTGGCGACGAAACTGTTCTTCGTTGATGGCGATCGCAAATTGTTCCACGGCTGCTGCCAGCTCTAGATCTGAACCAGCATGAGACGGCTGCTCCTGCCAGGTGATTTGAAAGGCATTGTTGGTATAGCGAAGCGTAAAGCCCAAAGACTCCAGCGTTTGAAAGCCCAGTTTGAGAGAACGATCGCTAATGCCCAACTTATCCAATAGCTGTATACGAGTTGCAGTTTGTCCCGTACGGCTAAGGTATTTTGCAATGCCAACTAATTGTTGCCAAATGGCTTGCGGCGTAGTGAGGGATGGTGCGGCGTAGGCGATCGCCAGCGATCGTTGCTCCTGCACTGCGCGACGAAACCACACCTGCAACTCAGCCCAACTGGTAGGGCATTGGTGGAGGATGAGGGTTGTGGGGTGTGGAGGGTCTGAGAGCAAGGCATTCTCTACGTCTCCGCGTCTCTGCGGTTCCCCCATCTTGGTTGCAGTGTCGTGCAAACCTCGCCAGTCGAGAATCCATGCATGATCAGCCTGACGAGGGGTTGCTGCTGCTGTTTCACATGGACGAACGGCAATCAAGCGAATTTCATACCGTTTCTGGTAGGCATTGAAATCAAGCTCGGCGATCGCATCACATCTGCCCTTCGGCACCTCATCTTGATAATGCTCCCACCACAGACCGGGAAAGCCTTTCTGCGTTGAATCATCTCGCAACGCAAACTCAGTTTTGATATAGCGAACTTTGCCCCCTTTCCAGTCCTTGATGTTCTTATTGCTAACGTGCTCAAACCAGCAATTCTGGAGGAATAGTTTGGGCACTGGGTTGCCCATCCCGCAAGGTTCCAGCAGTTTTAACGTTTGGAAAAGCTCTTTCCCCAACTCAGCGACTGTCACCGTCAAATCTGCTTGGAGCGCCGGACGAGCTAGTGCAGCCATCTGCCGTGCCTGCTGATTCAGCGCCTCCGTAAACAATGGAATGTTCTCTACAGGTAAACTCAACCCCGCTGCGTAGGGATGTCCACCAAACCGATGCAGCAAATGCGCCTGATCTTTTACCAGCTTGTAGAGGTCGATTTGGTTAACCGATCGTGCAGAACCGCGAGCGAGAGGAGGAGCGAAAGAGTTTTGAGTTCTAAGTTTTGAGTTTTGAGTTGATTCTGACTCCTGACTCCTGACTGCTTGCTCCCCACTCCCCACTCCCTGCCTTCCCTCCAACTCTGTATTCAACAAAATCGTCGGTCGTCCATAATCCTGGGCGATTTGTCCCGCTACAAGCCCTAAAACGCCGACTTGCCACTGTTCGTCTGCCAGCACAATGACACTGGTGGTTGAAAGGTCAAGCTGCGTCAATCGAGCTTTGACTTGCTGCATCACGTCTTTTTGGAGGGCTTTGCGGCGCGTGTTTGCCAGTTCCGTTGCTTCTGCCAGGTGGTTACAGAGCGCAACATCATGGCTGGTAAGGAGTTCGACGCAGAAGTGCGCGTCTCCCTGAATGCGGCTGACGGCGTTGATGCGTGGACCCAGACCAAAGGAAATATCAGTGGGTCGATCGCCGCTGCGTTTACACAATGCCAGCAGTCTAGAAAGTCCTGGGCGTGTAGCTATTAGCGGATCGGACTGCTTTTGCAATTGTGCAATACCGCGCTGTGCCAGATAGCGACAGTCACCTTTGAGTTCGACGAGATCGGCAATGAGACCGATCGCCACCAAATCTAGCAGTGATTCCAACGGCTGTTGCGGGACTGCTGGCAGCGTTTCGTACAGCGCTTCTACAAGTTTGTAGGCGACCGCTACCCCTGATAGGTTTGCGAGTGGATGGTCAGCAGGCAAGTTGCGGGGATTGATCATGGCAGCGATCGGCGGACGAGCGTCTGGCAGCGTGTGATGATCGGTCACAATCACATCGATACCTAAGCTATGGGCATACTCAATTTCTGCCAGATTGGTGCTGCCCGTATCACACGTGACGATTAAGCGGCAGCGCTTGGCGTGCAGAAGATCGATGCCTTGCTGTGACAGCCCATGCGATTCGATCAGGCGATTGGGGATGTAGTAGAACAGCGTTTGTTGCGGCGTGAAGAACTGTCCCAACCCATCCCACAGGACAGCGGTTGCGGTCACGCCATCAGCATCAAAATCGCCCCAAATAGCGATCGTCTCCTGGTTGCTGTACGCCTGCCGCAAGCGATCGACTGCCCACCGCATCTCTTCCCCAAACGCAAACGGGCTGGCAGGTTGATACGCATTTGCATCAAGAAAGCCCGTCAGTGTTTCCAGATCTCGGATACCACGTTGCCACAGCAGTTGCGCCGCATAGTGCCCAGGTAAGTTGGGCGCGTACCGATCGACTGCCTGGAGAAACCAGTCTGGTAGTGAGGCGATCGGGTGAACGTGCCATGAGACGGCATCAGAGACAGGCATCGGGTACAGGATAATGAGCGATACTCTTGTACCATGCTACTCGATAGGCAACTCCACGTTGGATGAGGATTGCCTTCAGCCGCTTGAGCCTGTTTGCTGGCTAGGATCAGGCTATCCTTCATGATGGTTCGCAGTGGTTGGTTTTCTGATCGTTTTACTCGCCTCCTTCTTCTTCTGCTTTCAAAACGTTATCGTCAGGGTTCTCTTTAACGAACAGACGCTTTTAGGCGTGTTTCACACGGGCGGGTTTGTAGCACCAACGCTACCCAACTCTTTCCTGCTGCTGTTCATGCGAATGGTGCTCGTCGTCCCGTTGATGGCGGTGCTAGCAGGCAGACTGTATCCATCAACATGGAAGGATATTGGGCAGTTGCGGGAGCCGGAACAACGTCCTCGCTTGCTACGGGCGATCGCGGGTGGCATGCTCATGTTTCTCTATCTGGCGCTGCTCTATGTGTCGATGGGGCTGATTCCAGTGGGCATTGCGATTACGCTGTTCTTCTCGTATCCCGTCTTTACCGCGCTCTTTTCGTGGCGCTGGTTTGGCGATCGACCCACGCTGTTTCGCTGGAGCGTGATGGGGCTTGTGTTGCTGGGCAGTGCGCTCACCTTGCCACACGTCGACCCGTCTGCCAGCCATACAAGTGTCATCGGCATCATCACTGGCGTTGCATCAGGCGTTGCGTATGCCCTGTACACCGTCGTCGCCCAAAAAAGCTTTGAAACGCTGCATCCCGTACCCTTCACCTGGCTGAGTTTTTTGACCGCGCTCGTCCTGTCGGGAGTCAGCCTACTGTTCTGGCATGAGCACGGCGCGTCGTTGCCCTGGTTGCCCCTGTGGATTGGTGGACTGCTATCGGCGATCGTCACCTTTGCTGGACACCTGCTCAACAACTTTGGCATTCGCCTGATTGGTGCTACGTCAGCCTCCATGATCGGTGCCAGCAATCCCGCGCTGACTGTAGTACTCGCCTGGTTGACGATTCAAGAGACGCTGAATGGACTGCAAATAGCAGGCGTAGTGATGGTGACGTTAAGCGTGGCGCTACTGGGTCGAGAAAAGAGCGTGAGCAAGGGGGGATGAGGCAGAGCCACCTCAGAACTAGCTCGACCGAGTGCAGCGATCGCTCGACTCAACCTAAAGACAGCTCGACCTAATTAAAAAATAGTTCGACCGAGTTCAAAGACAGCTCAACCCAGCTCAAAGACTACCTGAGCCATCTTTTTAATCACTCGACTTAGCTCTGAACTAGCTCATCCAGGTTCTTTAGAGACTCAATCAGACTTCGAGATTGCTCATCCTATATCAGGGATTGCTCAACCAGGTTGC
>JACMKO010000046.1 GCA_014380065.1 Leptolyngbya sp. ES-bin-22
ATTAAATATAAAATAGCTGTAGGTTGGGTTGAAGCATGAAACCCAGCGCCCGCATGGGTTACGCTTCGCTAACCCATCCTACAAATGATTGTGCTTTCTTACTTATAAAAGCTATTGGTGTCCACCAGTTTTGTGGGATCGCTAACAAACTTCTCTAAAGCTTAAAAAAGCTCAGACATAAATGTCCAAGCTTTTGGTCTAAGATTCTGGTCTCACGGCGTGATCATGGATCGCAATCGTTGAACCTTTCTAAAAAAGTTTTTGAAGGCTGAGAAAACAGCCTTCATCAAGTCTAGCTGCGAGAGAAGCTGTTGTTACGGCGACCACCGCCGCCACCGCCACCAAAGGATGAACCTCTGTCTTCACGGGGCTTCGCTTTGTTGACTTTCAGGTCGCGACCCATCCATTCAGCACCGTCAAGTGCTTCAATGGCGGCAGCTTCCTCAGCATCTGTGCCCATTTCAACAAATCCGAAACCGCGTGGACGACCAGTCTCACGATCAGTAGGGAGTTGAACTCTTTTAACTGAACCGTATTCTGCAAACACAGAGCTTAGGTCAGCTTCTGCAACATCGTAGGAAAGATTGCCTACATAAATCGACATAGATTGGCTCCAAAATCAAAAGTGCGTGGAGAGTGAGATTTCGGAGAGAAGCCTGCCAATACAAAACGCGAAAAACTCGTCAAGACTAGAAACAAATTCTGCAACCGATTACTTATTCTCACCGACTATCATAACACTTTTTTAAGTGTTTTTCGCCCTTCTAAGCCATACCACCGTAACAATATGTAACTTAACCGCTGCCTTACTGGATAGCATCAAGCTTTGAAAAGCCTTACAGTCCACCATCATGGCGCTTAGGGTCTTTCTTTTGCTTCTTCGTGCCGTCAGACTCTTTCTTTTGCTTCTTCGATTCTTTGTTGCCCTTCTGTTCTTTTGCCATAAAGCCTCCTTGAGTATGAATCCCAGCTCTAGCACGATCGACTGCCAATCAAACAACTACGACAACGCGTAAGCTATATCAGAGGCAATCAGTGCGGCGGCTAAGCCTGTAAAACTAGCGCGAACGTGCCCTTCAAGATTCTGATCAAGGCACTTAGGGCGCAACTGCCACAATTGATAGCAACTAACAACCCCAGCCTACACAAGTGTTTTAGCTTGCCAGATCAACCAAGGCATCTCTTTGAAAGCGAATGACACGTGAAAAGGAGCTTCGAGAATGCTCTGATGTTGAAACCGACAGCGTGACGTTGCTTTGACCGGGATCTAGGATCTGCCTAACTGTACAAATCTGCATCTTGTTATTGCAATATGCAATGATGCGATCGCCCATCTGGATCTCTAACGCTTGAATTTTCAATGAGAACTCAACTTAGTAATAAGTTAACCGAAACAACTTCGTATGAAGCCGAATGCTTCTGTACCCTGACAACGAAAAGTACTGTTTCTAGACATCAGCAGCAAATGCCCTTGCTGCGTCTCAGTGGCAAAAACAATACTTGAAGTTACTTTTGTCCCTGAATGTCTCTCGATTTGATCTCAATATATCATGAATTGCACATGTTGCTTACCAAACACTGTGTTTTGTTGTCAAGGCTTTACAGGAAGAATTTATCACTCAGCAACTTTAAAGTCGAATGCGCGTTTTGCAGACTGAAGCGGGAATCTGCGATCGTCTAATTCCCCTTCTCCCTAACTGGGAGAAGGGGCGCGAGTTTGAAAGTCACTCTCTCAAACTTGGGAGAGGGATCTAAGGTGAGGGCTTATTCATGCAAGAGGTCTATTCTTTTAGGCATTGCTGATTGAGTGAAGAGCAAGTGAATGGGTCGAGTTAATAGAAAGAGCTGTAGCGTCGGTATCTGACCTGTAAGCGGGCAAGATACCGACGCTACGTTTTGCATTTAATTCCACCTGGCTACTTATCCTAAATTGGTTCTTAAGATGCAGCTAGCTCTGGGGTGCTGGTGAGGTTGGCGAGGATTTGGCGCATTTCGGCGATCGTTTGCCCCTGGGAGTCTCCTGCTGCCTGAAACTGAGCCATGCTGCCTGCAATGCCTTCTAATCGTTGTCGCAAGCCGTCTACATTATCCTGAAGAGGCTGAAGCATTTCTTGATAAAGGTTCACGCGTCCCCAGGTTTCAGCAGCGGTGGAGCGGTGATCGAGCAAGGTTTGCTCCAGTTGCTTCAGTTCGTTTCGCTTGTTCTCTTGTTCCGTTGCTTGCGTGTTAACCATGCCTTGAGCCTGATCGATCGCGCCGCGCATCTGCTCAATTTGACTCTCCAGCTTTTGCAGCTCTTCAACCTGCTGTTGCCGTTGTGCTTCGATCTGGCTCAGGATAGGACCCAAGTCAATGTCATTTTCCGGTGCGGTTGCATCCGCATTACCCTGACGGCGCAGCAACACGGTACGGTGCTGGCTCAGTAGCCCATCGCGTTCTCGCAGGTTGCGACGCTGACCCACCAGAGTTTCATTGAGCATCTGGTAGCCGTCTTGTTCGTCCGTCAGTTCGTTCTCCAGGTTCAGGCGATCGTACTCGTTAGAAGCCTGGATTTTTGCTTGTAGCTCGTCGATTTCTTGCTGCTTGTAGCGCAGTTCCTCTTCCTGACTTTCAACGAACTGCGACAGCTTCTGCAAATCGCGTTCCAGGTCACTGACCACCTTTTGCAGTTCATCGATCGAGAGCTTTTCAAGCGCTTCGACATCCACTTTCTGCCCAATCTTGACCTTATCTGAGGTGTCTGCCAAGCCATAAAGGTGTTGATGCAAATCCTCTTGATTTTGGATCTGTACGCCGAGCATCCGGGCGTATTCCTGGCGGACGTTAAGCGACGTTTGCTGTACCTTCAGTTCCGCCCGCCCTTGCTCCAATGACTCTTGCGCCTGGTTCCAGTCGTGCCAGCGCTGCTGAATGTCTTGGGTTTGGCGATCGGCATCGCCTTGAAGCTGTTGCGCCGTTGAGCGCTGCTGCTCTAACGTTTGCCATTGCTGAGTGAGCGTGTCTTGCTGCTGGGTCAGAATTTCAAGCGAGGCGTTCAGTTGCTCTCGTACAGCAGCGGTTGGGGGTACTGCACCTGCCAGACGATTGAGCAACTCATGAATCGTGCGTGCCTGGTCATCATCCAGAAAGGCGGTTTGCTGAAATTCTTCTTGCCGCTCTTCCAGTCGGCGCATTTCGCCACGTAAATGATCCCAGGCACCTTCTAGCTCTTGGCGATTGCGCTCAAACTCGTCTCGCTGTTGGGTCACTTCATCCCGCAGCGTTTCCACTTCCTGACGCTGTTGCTCCAGTTGCTCAAAGTCGTCTTCCATCTGCTGGAGTTGTTCGCGTCGGGCTTCCATCTCCATTTCTCGACGGTTTAGCTCCTGGCTCTGATAGGTCAGCGATTGCTTCCACTGTTCAATCTCTTCTTCCTGGGTCTTAAATTTCTCTTGCAAGCGTGAAAAATTTTGCAGGATGCTGACCAATTGCCGACCTGCTTCTTGTACGCGCTGCACTTGCTTGTTTGCCGTCAAGTCAACCAGCACAAGCGCACCACTGTTGTAGTTGTTTGCCTCATCGCAACCAACGCTTTCTTCACCAGACACAGCGCTCCAGCTTTGTTCAGACCGCTGGCAGGCGAGCAGTTTCAGCTCTGCCTTTCCACCACCCAGCAAGCCACCACTTTTCTTTTGTACTTCTGCTAGATACAGCACGCTGATAATCCTCTTCTGTGTCTGTGCCCAATTCCGATCGCTTTTTACGGTCTAGCGTTTAACGGTCTAGTCAAAGCCGTTAGACCTAGTGTAGTGAGACAACCCTGGCAAAACAATCCTTGCGATGCATTGCGATTGTACACGCCTCCCTGCCTACGTTGCTGTAAATGCATTGTGGCTCAAAACTCCTCTGACCTTACAAGACGCAAATCCATTGCAGCAATGGGTGTAATGCTTTTATCGTTCCATCTTGCTCAATGCGAACCACCGTCACCGCTTTTGACCCTGGTACTGCCTTAGCTGGCTCAGTTGAAGTCAATACGGTGCTCCTAGGCTGCAAACCTGACTGTGAAGTAGGGTTCGCTCTGGAAAGCTCAAAATTGAACGACACGGCGATCGGTTCAATATTCGATCGGTAACGCCATTGGGTCAATGGATCTGGCTGAACACAGAGCCTAGCACTGCGCTTCAGGTAAAACGCCTGCATTCATCCTGCTATTCTAGGTCAGAGTCTCTTTCCAGGCATCCCTTTTTCTCTAAAACTTGCTCAATCTGAACATGGATAGCACCCGTTGGCAACTCTAAACCTGGATAGGGGCAACGTGCCAGCAATGAGATCTAGGAACACTTTAGGTTTAGTCTCAAGTCTAGACTGAACCGCATGGCTCAAGCCCAAAGAGACGACTTGCAGTATGCTTTGTCGATCGCTGTAGTTTTCAATTTATGCGGGTGAGCCGCTCGGTTGGTTTAAGGTTGCTGCATCCTAATCTAGCATTGCTTTGCAGGGTCGCCGTAAAGAAACATAAGCTAGCTATGCGACTGAGGTATCGTCACGGTTGCTTGGTTTCTCTCTCTCTGATGCAGGCTTTTGCTAGTGCGAGGATAGCTGGGAAAGCCTCTGTTTCGATCGCTGAACATAGCGCTAAAAAACAGAAAAACTGAGAGATTCTAGTGATAAAGGTGTGAGGGGGAGTATAAAAGTTGTAGCAGCCAGTGCAACGCTGGCACATCAGACCTTCTTTACTGAGCAACCACTGCTTTATGAGATGCCTGAAGCGAAGCGAATTTCCAAGCGTTTGAGGAGAAGGCTGGAGTTTCATGCAGGGTAAGTTGAATGAGATTGACATTCGCAGCATTCTGCAACTCATTGAGTTGGGGCAGCGCACAGGTGAGCTTTTTGTCGAAGCTTACCCGTCGCAGCCGAGTGGCATGGGAAATCCAGGTGTGGTTTATGTACAGGATGTGCGTGCGTCTAAAGCCCTGGCAGAGCAGTATTGGTTTGTGTTTTTTCTGAATGGGCAGATTGTGTATGCCGCCGATCGCGCCACCAGCTTGTCGCGCCTGTCGGATTATCTGCGGCGGTACCGAGCTGAGGCAACGCTGAACACCCTGGTTGTACCCTCTGCCAACACGAATGCGCTTGAGTATGGCTACTTATGGGCACTGCTCGAAAACCATATGCTCACACCAGCTCAGGGTCGTAGCATTATCCAAAGCATGGTGCATGAAACGCTATTTGATTTGCTGAGTCTCCACCAAGGATCGTTTATTTTTGAGCTGGGACCCGCACTGTCGCCACAGTTGACCACACTGGAGATTACGCCGCTGCTAGCCAAGATTATGAAACAGGTGCAGGAATGGAAGCAGTTTCATCCACACATTCAATCGCCTGATCAGTGTCCTGCGATCGCAGACGTTGCCACATTGCAAGAAACCCTTTCTAAACGCACGTTAGCAACGCTAGACCGTTACGCAGATGGCAAAACATCCATTCGTCAAATCGCTCGTTACTTAAACCGCGATAGTTTAACGGTAGCGCGGGCAATCTATCCTTATGTACAGAAGGGTGTGATTCAACTCATTTACGATGCTGCTAAAGGAAATGAGGCAGGCGGCTTCAAACCAGTCCGCTCCAAAGAGTTTGGACTGCCGCAAGCAACAAGACCTTTGCGGGTCGTTTGTATTGACGATGGTGTGGCAATCCGTGAGACAGTAGAGCACATTCTGCAACATCATGGCTACGCAGCCACGGCGATCGGTAACCCGTTGGATGCACTTAGCCTCGTCTTCCAGCTTAAGCCTGACTTGATTCTTTGCGACATCGCGATGCCAGAACTGGATGGGTATGAAATTTGTGCCATGCTGCGGCAATCGACCACTTTTCGCCAGCTTCCGATCGTGATGTTGACGGGCAAAGATGGCTTTGTCGATCGGGTCAAAGCAAAGATGGTGGGTGCCACCGACTACTTAACGAAGCCCTTTGGTGAAAGTGAGCTTTTAATGTTGGTTGAAAAATACATTGGTGCAGGCGCTCAGCACAGCGATCAGTCTGGCACTCTAGCAGCGATTACAGAACTAGCACCGACAGGAGACAATGGTTTAGAAACCGAGCGGGCTGCTGCCGATTCGACAGCATCAGCATCCATTTAGCGATAGATCGGACATACTTTATGGATTATGTAGCTTTAGAGTGAATACTTAAGGTGAATGGCGTTGGGTCTTCCCGTGAACGTTTCAGCCGGCAAGCAGGGAAAGAAATATGAGTACAGTTCTAGTTGTAGAAGATAGTGTGACTCAACGAGAGATGATTACCGATCTCTTAAAGGGAAGTGGCTTGAGTGTAACCGTGGCTGGCGATGGCGTGGAGGCACTAGAGCAAATTCAAGGACACCGACCAGACTTAGTCGTGCTGGACATTGTAATGCCGCGCATGAATGGCTATGAAGTCTGCCGTCGCCTCAAAGCAGATCCAAAAACTCAGGACGTGCCGGTGGTGATGTGTTCATCGAAAGGGGAAGAATTCGATCGCTACTGGGGGATGAAACAAGGAGCCGATGCTTACATCGCCAAACCGTTTCAACCCACAGAATTAGTCGGAACCGTCAAGCAATTGTTGCGAGGTTGAAGTAAACGGCTATGGTCGGCAATTCAGATTTCTTAACCGGTCGAGGGCAAGATCAAGCACCCGAATTTCAAGAGCTAGAAAGTCCTGAAGGTGAGTTGCACTTGCGCTTCTACATCACATCAGGGAGTGAATTTGCGCTGCCTGCTATGGGGATTCGGGAAGTGCTGTCGCCATCACCCGATCGGATTACGCCTGTACCCAACGTTTCGCCGCTACTTTTGGGTACGCTGAACGTACGAGGACGCGTCGTTTGGGTTGCAGACCTCGGACAGTTTTTGGGTGATTCAACGCCGTTGAACACTGATAAGCCAGAAGTGCAGGTGATCGCTGTGGAAGATCAGGACATAATGCTGGGGCTTGCCGTCGATCGTATCGTGGGTATGGACTGGCTGGATATTGAGGAGGTGCAGATGTCTACAAATGTTCCTGATAGCGTCGCGCCTTTTCTGCGGGGCGAGTGGGTGTTAGATGCTCAGGCAAACAAGTTTCTGCGGCTGCTGGATCAAATCGCAATACTGCGATCGGCTCGATGGGCAGCTTAGGAGAGAAATTGACGTGAAAAAATCGAGAACTCGCAGTAAAACTGAGGAACGAGTCACGCGGATTGAGTGCGGTGTCGGTAGCAGCCGTGCCGTACTTTGCAAACCCTCCGCTCTGCCTAAGCTACAGCACTCAATACGCAACTGGGAGGAGGCAAATGGCATCAGGCACTGAATACGCACAGGAATATCAGCAGGCACAAAAAGCCTACGTACAGGGCAACTATCAAGAGGCTGCTGAGATCGTCGATCGGCTCGTCAAAGAATTTCCAGAAGATCCCAGCGCCTCGCTGCTGCGTGGTCATGTCTACTGCTACGGGTTACAGCAGTTCGCGATCGCCAGAGAGCAGTATCAAGCAGTCCTGGGGCTGACAGCCGATCAAGAATTCATCAACTACGCCAACGACGGATTGGTTTATATCAACAGTCAGTCTGAGAGCGCGATCGACGACGTTGGGGACAATTTTGGTGCGGCGATCGCGCCTGATGCGTATGCACCATCCGAGCCTGACTATCCCGCTGCCACCAACTGGCACAATGGTGATGAATTGGGTCTGGATAACGAATTTGACAACGCCTTTGGCACCAACGACCTTGATTTTGACCCCAACTTTGACGCAGCCTTTAATCCTGTAGCGAACGAGTACGGGACAGCAAATGAGTTTGGTGGCACGAATGAATCTGGGCAGAGCTTCACGTCGCCTGAATTTGCAGCCTCTGAACAGCCGTTTGCCAGCCCGTTTGACAATGGCACTCACTTCCAAGAGTCCGATCAGTTGGAGCTAGACAATCTCGACTCCCTGTCTGATCCATTCTCGGTGGATGCAGCGATGCCACCTTCTTCCTCAGAAGCATCATTTTTCCAGGCCCCGCCAGCGGAACCACCGCGCTCTGCAAGCGACGCATCTAATCAGTTTGATGACGGCGGGTTAAACTCTGCCACCCACCCAAATGACCAGTTTGCCTCCGCCCTGGATGATTTTGATGATGCCTTTGCACCGCTAGACTTACCGGACGCATCGCCGCTTGATCAGCCTCCTTACACCCTGGACGACAGTTTGGTGAGCGATCGCGTCGAACCACCCAGTGCAACCCGCAACAGCCCTCCTCGCGTCAGTGAAGATGAAACCCTGTTTATGGGCAGTACGGGCGTGTATGAGGGTGATCAAACGTTTGGAGCTGGCTTTACCCGGGAGCCTGTAGACAGCGCGTATGGCGATCGTGCCCATAGCGAATCTGGTGGCACCGGACAAGCCAGCGCCGATTTTCTCGATGAATTTGACGAATTTGACGACCTGGGTAATCTTGCCGATTTCGACCTCTCCGACAACTCGGCGGGGTTCACCAGCCCTACAGTTGGCGCTGGTTTTGATCTGCCTGGTGGCGCAATGGCAGGTGGTGGTGCACTTGCGGGTGGGGCGGCGTTAGCAGGTGGAGCGACTAGCCGTGATTTCGACTCCATGGACTTCAGCAACGGGGGCAGCCGTTCCACGATCTCAGATGATGAGGTTTTCAGCATCTCCAGCACCTCAGATCAGGTGCCCACTTTTACCCAGAATGACCAGCAGGCGCTTGAACCCACTCCCAGCGTTGAGCAAGGAGCGCTAGCGTTTCTAGAAAATGCGCCCATTGAGCGGAAGCAGTTTTATACGGCAATTACGGCTGGGATCTTCTCTGCTGTGGCGGTAGCAGTGGTAAATCTCATTTCCACCAGCACGCTACCTGGCACGTCTGCCAACGCCACCCCCCAGGAAAAAGAACTGTCTAGTGCGGTTATTTCGCGGCTGCAAAGTACGGGTTGGGCAATGGCACTTATGGGCGGTTTGACCGGCGGCATGGCAGCCTTTGCGGTGGGACAGTTTACCGCCAAGAAAATCAGGCAATCGACCGACGACTTGCAAGCCCAGTTCAATTCCGTTTCGCAGGGCAACCTGAACGCACGTGCGACGGTTTACACCGAGGATGAGTTTGGACATCTGTCCACGGGTTTCAACCAAATGGCGCGCGTCATCCTGACCACCACTAGCGAAGCGCAACGCAAGGCAGAAGAGCAGGAGCAAGCGAAGGAAGACCTTCAGCGCCAAGTGATTCGTCTGCTAGACGATGTGGAAGGCGCAGCGCGGGGCGACTTGACGGTGCAAGCAGAGGTGACGGCTGACGTACTGGGTGCCGTTGCTGACTCGTTCAACCTCACCATCCAAAACCTGCGCGAAATTGTGCAACAGGTAAAAGTGGCCGCGCGGCAGGTAAGCAAAGGCTCGACCGACAACGAAATGTTTGCCCGCAGCTTGTCCTCTGATGCGTTGCGACAAGCGGAAGAACTTGCTGTCACGCTGAACTCGGTGCAGGTCATGACCGACTCGATTCAGCGGGTGGCAGAAAGCGCCCGTGAAGCCGAGGAAGTGGCACGATCGGCATCCGCAACGGCTCTCAAAGGCGGTGAAGCGGTAGAACGCACGGTGGCGGGTATTTTAGAAATTCGTGAGACGGTGGCAGAAACCACTCGTAAGGTGAAGCGTCTGGCTGAATCCTCGCAAGAGATTTCCAAGATCGTCGCCTTGATTTCTCAGATTGCCTCCCGTACGAACCTGCTGGCACTCAACGCCAGCATCGAAGCAGCGCGGGCAGGAGAAGCGGGTCGTGGTTTCGCGATCGTGGCTGACGAAGTGCGCCAGTTGGCTGACCGTGCCGCTAAAGCATCAAAAGAGATCGAGCAAATCGTGCTGCAAATTCAGGGTGAAACGGGTTCTGTGATGACGGCGATGGAGGAAGGGACGCAGCAGGTCATTGAGGGCACACGACTGGCAGAACAAGCCAAGCGATCGCTCGAAGACATCATTCAGGTGTCAAACCGCATTGATGTGCTGGTGCGCTCCATCACCGCCGATACCGTTGAGCAAACCGAAACCTCCCGTGCAGTCGCGCAGGTGATGCAGTCGGTGGAATTGACCGCCCAAGAAACGTCTCAGGAGGCGCAGCGAGTGTCCGGCTCACTGCAAAACCTGGTCGGCGTTGCCCGCGATCTGCTCACTTCTGTAGAACGATTCCGCGTCGAAACGATCGAGCGTAAGTAGCAGCACACAGAGGAGGTTGGCTGCGGGTGTTAATTTTAGGCGTATCAGGTACAGTAGAGCAATCCACGATACTGGTATGCCTTTAGGTGAGATCGATCAACATTTTCTCGCCGTCGATACATTTATTTGAGCTTGCAGCGTCAGGTGCGGATGCTGCCACTGAAACCTTCTTCCAAGCGCCCCCTGAGCGATCGATTCGGTAACGCACGACGCGTCTCGGTAGCAATCATACGTTTCAAAGGAATGGGACACTGCCATGCAGCCTGAACAGCAACAGCGAATCATGGGCTACTTCATTGAGGAGGCAAAAGACCACCTTAATACGATCGAGCAGGGCTTGCTCAATCTGCAAAGTACCATTGAAGACCAGGAAATGGTCAATGAACTGTTTCGGGCGGCGCACTCCGTTAAAGGTGGCGCGGCAATGCTGGGGCTGAATAGCATTCAGCAGGTATCGCATCGGCTAGAAGACTACTTTAAGATTCTTAAAGAGTCGCCGATCAAGGTGGATCAAAAGCTCGAAAGTTTGTTCCTACAAGTCTTTGACGCGCTGCAAGAGCTGGTTGGTCAGCTACAGGGACCCTTCGGCTTGACCGATGAAGCCGCAAACGCAACGGTCGCTGGCGTGGGGCACGTTTTTGGAGAGCTGGAAAACCATTTGAATGTTTTGGCAAGCAGCGCTGTCTCAGCACAACCTGCTGGGGCATATCCCATTCGCACTGCATCCCCTGCGCGTCAAGACAGCGCCTTTATCCTCCTCTTTCAAAATGACATCCCCCTGCGGCTACGTGAAATGCTGCAACTATTCAAGCAGTCAGAGCTGGATAGCGCGAATCGTCAGCAGCTTCAAGACCTTTGCCGTCAGTTAAATAGCCTTGGCGAGCAGTTTGCTTTGCCGGACTGGTGCAACCTCATTGAGAAAGCCCAAGCCGCGATCGCCCATCCCGAAAATTCTTATCGGACACTCGCGCCGATCATCATTAGAGACATTAAGCAGGCTCAAGAGCTGATTCTCTCTGGTCGTGCCACTGACATTGCGCCCTGTGTTCAACTGCAAGCACTACAGCCATCCGCCCCACTCGTCGATGTTGAAGACGACTTTGCCGCTCTGTTGGAAGCTGACGCTGGCGCTGATTGGCTTACGGAGCCGCAGGCAGCAACCGACGAGGCTCTCTTTGCGGAATTGGCTGTCACTGAACCTGCGATCGAGCTGAGTGAGCGCTTCGACACAGCCTCAATGGAGGGTGAAGCGATCGATCAGCATGGGCCTGAAGTCGGTATGGCAGAGCTTAACAGCCTTGCTGATCTCTTTGAGGGCGAGATGCCTGATTTAGGATCTACGTGGCAAGAGGAAGAAATCCTGACCGAAACTGCGGCTATGAATGCTGCCAGCTCTCTGGATAGCGCTGATTTTGATGAATCTAGCGATTTTTCTGACCTCCTCTTCGACGAGATCGCGATCGGTCAAGAGCAAGCCTCAACCTCTTCGCAAGACGCGCTGACGGATCTATTCAGCGACGACCCACTGCTGTCGGAGCCTGGGGTGCGTGAGGACGATCGACCCCTTGCATCAGGCGGCAGCCATGACCAAAATGACCTGAGCAATCTCTTTGCCGATTTTGACGTTCCTAACCTGAGTGCTGCAACCGAGACTGAAGTGGAGCGTGATGCCTCCACTGTTGCTTTTGATGATGTCTTTGGCGACCTCAACCTGAATGATGAGCCTGACGCTGAACTTACCGCGCTTAATTTCGAAGCAGCATCTGATGCGCCTCTGGATAATTTAGGTGAATTCTTTGTGGGCATGGAGGGAGAGCAAGACCTGGCGTTTTCAGCGTTTCAAAACAGCTACGAACATGCACCGATAGAACTCAATCTTGACGAACTAGATGATGACACTGAGCCAGAGCATCAAGGCTCTACGCCGCCTACGGTGATTGGTTCGGAGGCGGCATCGATCGTCGATCCGTGGGAAGAGCTTAAGCAGCCTTACGTGTCGCAAACTCCGCTTCCGGCTGATTATCCTGCACCGTCCTTGGTAGATGAGGCGATCGTGTCGCCCCCAGCAAGCCAAGCAGACTCAGACGCTGACGCGTTCTTTGGTCATGATCCGTTACCAGAATTCATTGAAGAGTTGTCCGATCAGGACGATCTAGACTTCAGCAGCCTGCTTGACTCAACCGCCACTCAAACGCCTACCGCTGCTTCGGAACCGCTGTTAGAAGAACTTGCGGATGCTGGGCTTGACCAATCGATCGCGGCACTATTAGTAGATCATTCGGCGCTGAGAGATGATTTAGCATTCACATCCCTTCCAGCCGATACTGACTTGGCAGCGTTGGATGCACCCCTTTCGTCTGCTGATCCGTTTTTCAGCCAACCAACGACGGCGTTCCAGCCTGATTTTTCCGATCCATGGTCAGTTGAACCCACTCAACAACAGGTCAGTGCGGCGGTTCCCAAGGCAGAAGACTTGAACCTTGACTTCACGGCTTTTGACTTCGACAACGCCGCTACTCCAGCGTCGAATGCCGATTTAGACGATAGCCTCGATATCGATTTCAACGGCTTTGATGCAGACGACGCGCTGGAGCCAAAGCCGCTAGACGCAGCCGCTGCCTGGTTGGTTTTAGATCCCGCAGAGCCAACGATCGATCCACTGTCGGCGCTGGAGGATCCCTTGGCTAACGACCTCTTTGTTGATGAACCCAGCGCGATCGCCTCTGACCCGCTCAACGCCTCCTTGGAGACTCCACCCGACTTCGATTCCTTTTTTGATGCCGCCGCATCAGAGTCGTTGTCCAACGCGCTAGATGACTTGCCGGGTGCAGAGCCATCTAGCATGGCGGATGACCTCAGCAACCTCTTTGACGAACCAACCTCCTTTGATGAGAGTCTAGAGCTGCCTGAAGACTTACTCACACTTGGAGTTCCTTCAGAATCACCTTTTGGTGAGACGAAGGTCGATGCACTCAACGATGATCTGTTGGGTCTCAGCGCTCTAGACAGCATGGATGCTCCCTCGATCGCCCCTACGGATCAGGATTTCAATGATTACTTGTCGGGTGCCTCAGGTGCAGAGGCTGATCATGAGGCTTCGGATGATTGGCTCACAGCGATCGGTACCGAAGCTACAGCCACTCCACCATTCCCCACTGAAACTACCGCTGGCGCAGAGAGCTTAGACTTTGCCGCTGACCTGCTTGGCTTCGATGACCTGGAGAGTGTCGTTGCGTCCCCAGCCTCTACGACTGAAATCAGCTTAGACTTTGGCGATACTCTAGATTTTGGTGATGAGTTGTTTGCGCCTCAAGGGTCTGAGGGTGTCGATACAGACGCTTTACCCTCGACTGAAGAACGCCTGGATTTCGACGAAGTTCTGCTTGGCTTCGATGACCTGGAGAGTGTCGTTGCGCCTCCAGCCTCCACGGCTGAAAACAGCTTAGACTTTGACGATACTCTAGATTTTGGTGATGAGTTGTTTGCGCCTCAAGCGTCTGAGGGTGCAGATACAGACGCTTTACCCTCGATCGAGGAACGCGTGGATTTCGACGAAGTTCTGCTTGGCTTCGACGATCCCAATGAGCGTAATGGCATTGCAGATAGCATTATGTTCACGGAGGCGGCGGCAGACAGCGCTGATGGTGATGCCTTTTCGTTAGAGTTCGATCGGTCTGCTTTTGATGCGTTAGGGTTCGACTCGTCTTCAGCCGATCTGTCTACGGTCTCGCCATTTTCTGATGAAAACGCTGATGACGACTTTTTGCTAGCGTTCGATCGTCCCGAAGCGATCGCCAACCCAGACTTCGACACACCAGAGAGCGATGTCCTCCTGGATGCTTTTACTGAAGCTTCATCTGATTTTGACTGGCAAGCCGCCGCCGATACTGAGCCTGAGCCTGGTGGCAATGAACTCGGTGATGATCTGGTTGATCTGGATCGTTTGCTAGATGAATCCTCTGCTTCAGCGGCTACTAATGCTTTCGGGTCATTCGATCACTTAGTGGATGAAGGGAGTCCATCAGAAGCCGTTGACGAACGCGCGTTTGCTGACTTGCTGGGCGACGAAACGGATGAGTTTGCTGATTTAGACAGCTTTTTAGGAGCAGGTAGCCCCCTAGAAAGTGATGAATTTTCTGGTCTAGAGGCATTTCTCGCTCAAGAGACTTCAGTTACCAACGATTTAACCGCTTTCGACGCTCTACTGGCTGAAACGCCTGATTCAGACCCATCTACAGGCATCAATGTGTTTGGAGCCGCCGCAGGCGGGATGCTAGCCTTTGGTGCAACAACGTCATCCCCATTAGGAGACTTTGCCGATCTCGAATCGCTTTTGCAGGATGAATCGCTGGAGCTAGCCGATGCAGACCCGTCACCGACTGATGCCGCCACAGCTCGCACCTCGGAGTTTGATGATCTGGACGACTTGCTGAAAGATGCTGAAGAGAAAATGGGCGGCTCCCCAACGGTGAAAATTGCCCGTAGCAACGTTTCGGCACAGAATCGCCGCCCGACTCGTCCCGGTAAGGTGTTCAGCGAGCAGACAATGCGGGTTCCCGTCAAGCATCTGGATAACCTGAGTAACCTGGTTGGCGAACTGGTGGTCAACCGCAATAGCTTAGAAGAAGACCAGGAACGTCTACGCCAGTCGCTCGATAATTTGCTGTATCAGGTGCAGCAATTAAGCGACGTGGGTCAGCGGATGCAGGACTTATACGAGCGATCGCTGCTCGAAAGCTCTCTCCTCGCCAGCCGTCAGAGCTACCGCAGCGCCTTTAGTGCCGCCACCCCAGCACGCGAAAGCGGTGTCTTTGCTCAAACAGCGAACGCCACTGGGATTGAGTATGATCCTCTGGAAATGGATCGCTTCACGGGTTTTCACAGTCTCTCGCAGGAAATGATCGAGCTGATTGTGCGTGTGCGTGAGTCGTCGTCTGACATTGAGTTCATCGTGGATGAAACCGATCAGGTCACGCGCATGTTCCGGCAGGTGACGACTCAGCTACAAGAAGGGCTGACCCGATCGCGCATGGTGCCGTTTGCCCAAACCGCCGATCGCTTACCCCGTGCCGTGCGTGACATTGCCATGAAGGTCGGCAAGCAAGCAGAACTAAGTGTGGAAGGTCGAGAGACGCTCATCGACAAGATGATCTTGGAGCAGCTCTACGACCCGATGACCCATCTGGTGAATAATGCGATCACCCACGGCATTGAGTCTCCTGAAGTGCGTCGTGCGGCAGGCAAACCTCCGGCTGGACGCATTACCATTCGTGCCTTTCATCAGGGAAACCAGACCATTATCTCAGTGTCGGATGACGGTGCAGGGATTGACCTCGAACGCGTGAAGGTCAAAGCGATCGAGAAGGGGCTGATTACTGCCGCCGAAGCTCAAGGCATGACGCGCCTAGACCTTTACGATCTGCTTTTCCACGCCGGATTCAGCACCAAAGATCAGGCGGATGACTTTTCTGGTCGGGGGGTTGGCATGGATGTCGTCCGTACCAGCCTGAGCGAAATTCGCGGTGCCATCAACACTGACTCTACCTTTGGCAAGGGCACGACTTTTACCATTCGCCTGCCGTTGACGCTGAGCATTTCGAAAGCGCTGTGCTGCATCAGCGATCGTGCCCGCATTGCCTTCCCAATGGACGGGGTCGAAGACATGCTGGATGTGCCCAAAGAGCGAATTCAAACCAACGACGAAGGTCAAGCCTGCATTCCGTGGCGTGACTCACTCCTGCCGTTGCGTCCGCTTAACGACCTGCTTTCTTACAGCCGTCACCTCAGCCGAGGCAATGTTTACGGCGGCAACCAGGAAGACGATATTGTGTCGATCGTCGTTCTCCGCAGTGCTGGCAACTTCCTTGCGCTCCAGGTCGATCAGGTACTAGGGGAACAAGAGATTGTGATTAAGCAACTTGAAGGACCCATTCCCAAGCCTGTTGGGGTGGCTGGCGCAACGGTGCTAGGGGATGGTCGCATTATGCCGATCGCCGACGTGCTGGAACTGATTGATCTTTCAATGGGTCGCATCCGCAAAGATGTGGGTGGCTCACTGTGGGAGCAGGGTGGTGTCAGCATGGTGCAGGAAGCACCGATCGCCAAGACCGAACCCACTGTGCTGATTGTGGACGATTCCATCACGGTACGCGAACTGCTGTCTATGACCTTCAACAAAGTTGGCTATCGTGTGGAGCAGGCACGCGACGGGCAAGAAGCCTGGGAAAAACTCCGCGCTGGACTACCCTGCGATATTGTCTTCTGCGACATCGAAATGCCCCGTATGGATGGTCTGGAACTCCTCTCCCGCATCCAGAAAGACCCCAGCCTCAGCCATCTCCCGATCGCGATGCTCACCTCTCGCGGTGCCGATCGTCACCGCCAAATGGCAGTTTCCTTTGGAGCCAGCGGCTACTTCACCAAGCCTTATCTAGAAGAAGCGCTGCTAGATGCCGCCCAACGAATGCTCAAAGGCGAAGTCCTTATCTCCAGCAGCAATGCTTAACAGGAAAGAAACCGCTGAGGTATGGCTTTGAATTGAGAGCTATACCTTAACAAGTTGGCTCACTTTCGCGTCAGAACGATATGGCATCAAAAGCATTCTGGAAACTTTTAGTCCACGGTCTTTTATTAATTCCTCTGGTAGTAATCTGTTTAACTGTCGGTGGCACTCTATTTTTGCTCATTGTTACGAGTGCTGATTCATATCTTGCTAACAACCGTTTACTTAGCAAATACGAAAACGACCTTCAATCGACCGAACATCCGCCCGATACATCATTGGTAATGTTTCAGAGCAGAGTGACACGCTCTCCTGGTAACGGACAGCACTGTTTTTACTTTGCGGGAGAGCTAAGACGTTATCAAGGGACGAGAGCCAGCATCCAGGCTTTCTACAATAACAACGCACAGGTTGCATTTGTACAGGATGGAAAAATTGGTGGCGTTATCCCAGGCGAATTGGAACAGCTTGCTAATTGGTCTACATCTGCGGTAGATGAGAAAAAACTTTATCTGGTTTACACGTTGGTTGGCGACTTTGAAGACACTACAGGTCTTGATCTAAGGTGCCACTGATCTACGTGGTTGAGCTATACAGTTACTCGATGTCGGGCTGAGGAACGTGCGATGAGCAAACCTGACTTTCAGGCAATGAGCCAGAAAGAGCTATAGTCTTACGTATTGGCGCATCGGGATGACCAAGAGGCATTCTATGCTTATGTAGACAAGCTACATGCAGAAGCGATTTGGGTAGACATGCCAGCGTTGGAATCGCCAGATGAATTGGATAATTATCCTGAATTTCTTGAGCGTGTTCTTAGAATGTAGTTAGAGGCAGCGGTCTCATGTCCATTACAAAGTAGCTAATGCTTAATCATATTCGCTGGCTGACGATCGCCCCTCAACCTCTCTCAGAGGCAATCGTTGCCTATGCCCTGACCCGCGATTTCTACCGTGAAGTGGAGCATCGCGCCGAATTTGAGGACTACTGTGATTGGTATTACCAAACAGCCGCCGCAAATCAGGCAGAGTTGCAGCGAATGCAAGGAGATATCAATCTTTTTGGTTGGTTCAATCGGCGGCGTTGACCGTCTGTAGGGAGGTTATATGTAATGTCCCTACAGACGAAAACTTGTGTGACACAATTTGTTGGAAACGCTCCACGAGGTTTTCAGAGGCAAGACGCGATCGCTAAACTGCCTCTAGCTCGTTTTGGTGAAAGTGTGCCCGGAATTTTTTATCAAACTTGACCAGGTAAGGCAAATTAGCGCTGACAGGTCTACCTTTCGACTCGCGAATAACCTGCAACACCTCGCCCTCTTGGCCATTCAAGTCAAAAGGTTCATTGCGATGTTCCGGGTGATGATAGACGATGACAGACGCTGCCACACGGACACGACTTCCAACCAGGAACGTTTCACCAACTTGCATAACTCAGACTTCCTGTATAACAGCGGCTTCTTGTATAACAGCCATCTCCGCTGTCAGTACGACTTAATGGTTTGAACAGTTTCCTTATCTTTGCATAAGACTGTACCCTTCCTACATGCGTGGTAACACTCGCTCACGGAATTGTTGAAAGCCTGTTGGGTTGAGTTGCGACCAAACCGCCAGCCCGATGCCACTGCCAAGCAATAAGACGGCAAGTAGCCCTCCTAGTAAAACGAGTTGGCGCGATCGACTGCCCCTAGACGAACTGGTTAGTTGAACGGCGGGTTCGTCTTGTATCAGCGCTCTCGATGCAGCCGACCATTCAGATTCACTTCTGCGGCTGGCTCTGGGTAGAGAAGGCTCTGGCAAGGCTGAAGAGACATTGCAGCGGAGCAGGACAACCGAGGTGTTGTCGTGACCGTTTTGCTGGTTTGCCAGATCAATCCAGGTCTTGGCTGCCAGTTCTAGTGAGTGTTTGCCTTTGAGAATCGCATCCGTATACTCTGCCCAGGATGCTTCGATGAGACCCCGATCGCTCAGCCCGTCTGAGCACAGCAGCAACACGCCATCTTCTTCTAAAAGGAAGCGCTGGATGGTTGGTTGCAGAAATTCGGCATCGCGAGTGCCGATCGCCTGGGTCAAAGCACCTGCATCCGGTCGTTGTAAGGCTTCTCGATAGAGCGATCGTCCAAGCCGCACTTCCCGCGCTGCCACGTCGTCATCAACGGTCAATAAATGGCAGTAGCGGGGTGTCATCCAGTAGGCACGACTATCGCCGACGTTGATGAGGTAAAGTTCGTGCCCGTTGCCTGTGCTGCCATCCACCATGACAAGACGCTGGGGCACCTGAAGCGCCATCACCAGTGTTGTACCCATGCGGCGACGGTCTTCGCGTCCCTGTGTGTCATTTTGGCTAGCAATCAGGTTGTTCACCACGCGGACTGATGCTTCTAGCTGCTGCATCAATAGTTCAGGCGAGACTAGCTCTGTTTGAGCCTCCACCTCTGCTAACAGTGCCTGAGCCTGCAACTTGAGCGATCGCACCGCAGTCTGACTGGCAACTTCGCCCCCTTCATGCCCACCGATGCCATCACACACGATCGCCAACTGACACGCTAATGCCTCCGGTTGGGCTTTGTCCGTGAGCGTCATGGGGTAACAGGCATCTTCGTTGTGCGATCGCTGCGGTCCTGTATCGGTTGCGCCTACAATCTGCACCCGCAATGGCAGTTGAGCGGCTTGTTGCAGGAGCAATTGATTGAGTTGAGCGGCGATCGTGCTTAGCTCTACGCCGTCTTCTTTCATGAGGTGGCAGAGGGCTTGAAGTGGCTCTGCAACGTCTGGTTTAGCATTGGCAACCCACTCCAGCCAGCGATTTGCTAAATCCGCTAGCTTCGGTGTTAAAGCCACGTCTGCTGCCTCTGATCCAGCCAGCATATCGGCATCATCGAAGAGCTGGCAGAGACGCACGCGCCACCCTTCCACCCGAATATTGTTGGCTGCCAGCAAACTGGACGCAACACCCTGTTCTAGTAGCGGAGTCCATAGCTGGAGCAGTTGCCACAGCCAGTAAACCTGACGTAAGGCAGTTGCCTGTGACCAAGCGTGAGCGATCGCGGGCAGAAGCTTACCCTTATCATCCAGCGGCACGTTTTCGAGGAGAAACGTTGTCTTTGCTGAAGCCTCGTCTTCCTGCGGGCAAAAGCCATACACTTCTGGAAGATGTAGCCGCTGCGGATAGAGGTGCAGATACGGCAACACGTCGTCTGACCACTCCAGCGGTACATCTGGCGGTAAACCAGGTTGCGTATCCAGCCAAACCGGCGGTGCTATTACATAGTACCTACCTGCGATCTGCGCCCCCACAGGCGAATGCTCCATCTGCTGCCCCACTGCCCACAGGTAACGGTAGATGAGTGGTGTTTCGCAGGAAACACACGCAAGAGTCCCCAAGGGATTCAAGGGCGCGGCACAGGTTGGGTTAGGGCAGCAAAGCTGCGGTTTGGAAGCACTCATGCGTTTATGGGACGTTAATGATGGTTTGCTCACCCTGACGTTACGTTCGTTGTGGCGATCGCACAGCAATCTATGCGGCGATTAGACTGGTTATGTAGACTACGGCTTTAAGCCCAATCGTTCTGATTCGCGATCGTGCATTTCCAGAAATCCGTAAGTTAATTGCTTGAAGCTTTCAGGGAACTCTAGCCACAGCGTGCTCGTTGCTGATTGAGACCAATTGCCTATCAACTATAGGGGCGAAAGCAGCAATCGTGCCCGATCACTTTCTTAAGAAATTTATCGCTGTGACCATCCGAAATGCGATCGTTGCGTGCTGGATCTATCAATAGCGATCGCGTCTGCTTTCATTCACCCCTTCAGAGATGGTTATATGGCGCTGACTCCCACGATCATCTGGCTCCTAGTTGGAACCGTTCTTTGCCTTGTCGAATTTATCGTGCCAACGGCATTTTTAGCCTGCGTCATGGGCATTAGCGCGTTCGTCGTTGCTGCTGTCTCCCAATTCATCCCGCTCAGTCTACAGGTTGCCTTGTGGGTGCTGCTGTCGCTGCTGCTGGTGTTTTATTCCCGTCGCTTCGTGCGGCACAAAGCAGCGCGTAAGTTTGATGCGACTGAAGCCGAAACCCTGACCGAAATTCCACCTGGAAAGTTAGGGCGCGTGCGGTATGAAGGCAATTCTTGGGCGGCGCGCTGCGAGGATCATGAGGTGACGATTGCCCCCAATCAAAAAGTCTACGTAATTTCACGACAGGGTACCACACTCCTGGTTGTGCCAGAGCATCTGCTGCGTTCTTGAGACGCAGTGACCGTTGATGATCGGGCAAAGACGCCCAAAGCAAAGACTCAGCAAATTCTCACATAAGGAAGACTGCAATGTTTGGTTGGTTTTTAGCGTTGTTAATTGGTGGTGGTGGTATAGCGCTTTCGTCCGCTAAAGTGATCCAGCAGGGGAATGAAGCACTGGTGGAGCGTTTGGGTGTGTACGATCGCAAACTAGAACCCGGACTAAAATTCGTCGTGCCAATGTTAGAGCGCGTTGCCTACCAGGGCACCATCCGAGAGCGCGTGCTGGATATTCCACCGCAGCCTTCGATTACCCGCGACAACGTTTCGATTACAGTTGATGCCGTCGTGTACTGGCGCATTGTAGACATGGCGAAAGCCTACTACAAAATTCAGGATCTCCAGTTTGCGATGGTCAACCTGGTATTGACCCAGATTCGCGCCGAAATGGGCAAGCTGGAGCTGGATGAAACCTTTACCGCTCGCTCTAAGATTAACGATCTCTTGCTGCAAGAACTGGATGAAGCGACTGATCCTTGGGGCGTTAAGGTGACACGGGTGGAACTGCGCGACATCATTCCGTCCCAGGCTGTACAAGAATCGATGGAACTGCAAATGTCGGCAGAGCGACGCAAACGGGCAGCGATTCTCAACTCTGAAGGCGAACGCGAAGCCGCTGTGAACTCCGCTAAAGGTAAAGCAGAGGCGCAAGTGCTGGATGCCGAAGCCCGTCAGAAGTCAGTCATTTTGCAGGCAGAAGCAGAGCAAAAAGCGATCGTCCTCCGCGCTCAAGCAGAACGCCAAAATCAAGTCCTGAAAGCTCAGGCAACCGCTGAAGCCATCCAGATTGTGAATCAATCCCTCAAGTCCGACCCCAATGCACCCGAAGCGGGCAAAATGCTCCTGGCGTTGAATTATCTGGAGATGGGCAGCACGATCGGCAAAAGCGACAGCAGCAAAGTGATGTTTATGGACCCACGCAGCATTCCCGCCACATTGCAAGGAATGTTGTCGATCGTGGACAACGGGAAGGAAGGGTAGGAGAAAGTATAAAGGCTAAAGGCTAAAAAATCGTCCTTTAGCCTCTTGACGTATGTCCATCTAAGCTTAATAGCGCTGCAAAGGAGCGATCGCGCCCGCATTCCTAGTACTTGCGTTGAGGCGCTGTAATGGACTTGATGTGAGGGGCGATCGTGCTGCGTTAATCGACGGACGATCGTTGCAATGTCTATGGAAGTTGGGTTTCGTTCATTCAATTCAATTTGTGGTGAGGGGCGATCGCGCTGACACTAGACCTTGTTAGCAGTCATATCGCGGCTTTGCATATTGAATAAGCGATGTTTGACCTTGAATGTACAACACAGTTACTTGCATAATTACTCCGTCACTGTCTTCGAGTTGAAATGGAATATTCACTGCGAATGATACTGGCTGATTCATGCCGCCATTAATTGCTATATTATCGGCGTATAGATAAGTTCTGTTGCTTGTATCGAGGATAGGGTTCAAGCGACCGGAAAGTCCTGGTATATAGCCTGTGCTCATGCAAATTAATGACCCTATGCTTTCAGTGCATTGCAGCATCAATTTAATATCATCATTGGGATCCCATTTATGAATAATTGCTCCTGGGAAGTTAGGATGACATGCCAATAGCTGATAGCTGCGCCGTGTTGGAATAGTCAGTTCAACAGCTCCTGATTCTGAGGTCGAACCAGATTTTGTGGTGCCATTGTCAGCAATTGCAACAACAGTTGCGCCCGATATCGAATCCCCTTCGCTCGAAAATACAGCAACACTAGGAACTTTGGGTTCTACTCGTGGAATTGTTGTTGTTGTAAACAACGATTTCCTAATTAACTCCGATGGAATGGTAAAGCCGCTTGCTACCAACTTTTTATGGACTATATCAACAAATGCAGAAGGAGCTTTAGATTTTAGAGATATATAGCCTGTTGTCGGTAAAACACCAGGTATTGGTGTTTCATCAAAGCGGGCAGGTAGAATATATTCCTGATTTTCTTGGAATGCTCTAGCTTGCATGGACTGACGCTCATGGTTTGTCCACAGCTTTTCAGCATAGCTTTTTGAGATGAACATGATGGTATACACCGCCTTATTCATATAAATATCAGACAAATACTCGTAAAGATTTTTGCCCCACAGGCTTGCCTCTTCAAATACATCGTAAAAGACCTTGACTCCCGATTCTCGAAGCAAATTCGCAACTTGATCTACATATTCACGGTCTTCACCAGCAAACGA
>JACMKO010000485.1 GCA_014380065.1 Leptolyngbya sp. ES-bin-22
CAAAACGCACACCATGCTCCAGCCACTCCTGCTGCATTTGCTCGGCGGTGGCGAGGGTTTCGGCAAAACTAGGGAGATTTGACGCTGGCTTAGAATCCTTCTGGGTCGACATGGCTTTAGCTTTTTTAAGTATGGTGGTAAGTCTCAGTCCTTTTCCTTTAACCGTTTTGCCAACGCTGGATCGATGTTTTCAGCTTCTTGACGCAAACGTTTTAGTTGTTCCTGGACATCCTTGCCTTGCAACGTAGGCTCCTTTTCAAAGCGCGATCGCTCTATTTTATGCTCGAAATACCTTCATTGCTTGAGATCTAGACTCGATCGCCAGCACCATACGCACTGCCAGAGTAATCAGCTTTGTCATGATCTCTCTGAGCGTCAGGTTGTATTGTCTTTGCATGGTTCTTGACCTCCTGAACGAACCGCTACACTGGAGAGAATCCTAGCGTAGAGAATGGATCGGATGATGGTCGATCAACTGCTGCTCTCCGATGAATCTATTACCCCCGATGCCAGCCAACTGGTTACCGAGGACGATACCCCCGTGGATAACTTCGCTTCTGCAAAACAACAGCGCCTCCTGGTTGGTTCCCTTTATAGCTCCCTAAAGGGGCAGATTTTTTTGGCTGAAGCGAATGTGGGTGTTTACCATACGGCTGGTCAGCCTGCCATTGTGCCGGATGTGTTTGTTAGCTTTGATGTGCAAGTTCCAGACAATTGGTGGGAAAAGCAGCAGCGTTGCTATCTGGTTTGGAATTTTGGTAAGCCGCCCGAAATTGTGATTGAAATCGTCTCGAATCAGGTGGGTGATGAGCTAGGAGCCAAGTTCCAGATTTACGAGCATATGCGTGCAAGTTACTACGCTGTCTATGACCCCAATCAGCAGCTCGGCGATCGCCCCCTTCGCCTTTATGAACTGCGTGGACGGCGCTATGTCGAATTGCAAGAGCACTGGTTAGACCCGGTTGGCTTGGGGCTGACCCTGTGGCAGGGAACCTTTGAGGCACGGCAAGATACATGGCTGCGCTGGTGCGATCGTTCAGGGGCGGTGCTTCTAACGGGGGATGAGAAAGCAGATCAGGAAAGCCAACGGGCTGAGCGGGCTGAGGAGGTGCAACGAGCCGCGATCGCTCAATTATTGGCAATGGGCATGACTTCAGACCAGGTGGCAGAAACCCTCGGCTTGTCGCTCCAGGATGTGGAACAAACAAATTAACCGATGGTCAGACAACATTATTCTAAGCAACATTAATTGACCAACCATCTCTTCGTCTCCGTGCCCCTCGTGCTTTTGCTTATCTATCGCCTGAGCTATGGGAGGGCGTTGCAAATCAATCCGGGCAAACTTATAGCCAAACTGCCAGTTCCACCACAACCTCGGAAGAACCCAGTCGCCTCTTGACTGGAAATTAGCTAAACAGCTAAACATTGAGTTAACTGTCCCGTTTAAACTCTCTCACTGCTTGAACTCTAGACTCGATCGCGGCACACTTAGCCAGTCGATCGAGATCAATCCCTTTGACGAACTGACTCTCGTTCGCTTTCTGGTAGCCCGCTGGCGTTAAGTGGTAAAGGCTGATTTCACCATTCTCCCAAAACCAAACCTCCTGGACTCCCAAAGCTCTGTAGCGCTTGAGTTTGTTGGGTTCACCACTGGTGATCACAACTTCAACGGCTAAATCTGGCACTGGCTTCTTTGCACCAAAACAGTAGGATTCGTCTGCTTGGGCTGATGCTACAGCGTCCCTTTCTTGAGAGAACGAGCCAGTCGCCACAAACTCTAGTGCTTGATTGAGCATGTAGTCTTCAAGCAGGTAGCCAAGATTGCCCTTTACAATCTCGTGTTCTGGCGAGGTAGACAAAATTTCTAGTTCTCCCTCGTAGTAAAACAGGCGAACTCCAGGTGAATCAGCAAATCCACGTTGAATCGCCTTAAAACTCTCCCAACTAACGCCAGTTTGGATGAACCGTTGCTCGGTGACTTTGTCTAGAAGCTGGGTCATGCTAACCATCCTCGACCGCTATTTGCTGTCTATCACAACCATACGATCGATTTGGCTGTCATAGTGTTTGCAAACGCTACGAAGCGATCGATTTGCCATGCAGGTTTCAGACCCTACGGCACTACCTTAACTTGTGTGCCTAAACTGACTTGCGAAAAGAGGTCTTGCAAGTCACTGTCGTACATGTGGATGCAGCCGTGGGAGGCAGCTTTACCCACGCTGCTAGCGTCCAGCGTCCCGTGAAAGCCAATCCAGTTCTTGCCATTTGTCCAGAACCCAATCCAGTAGCCGCGCAACGGGTTTTTGGGATCATTGGCGGCAATGCGTTCGTTGGTGAAAGGATTGATCCAGGTAGGATTGCGCTGCATCTGCATGACGCGAAAGGTGCCAACGGGTGTTTCCCAGCCCTGCCGTCCGGTGCCAATGAGGTAGCGTTTGATGGGCGTTTTGCCCTGGTAAAGAATTGCCTGACGACGGCTGATGTGAATTTCGAGGTGAGTGGTATCTGTCTCTCTTAGAGCTTTGCTTGGGAGTGTGGGGCGATCGACAGCAGCAGCCAACGTACTGGCAGCCAATGCAGTGTGAGTGATCGGTAACGCTGTTAATAAACCTGTACAGCTTGCGATCGCTACCGTTTGTTTGATCCACTTTGCGATCGATCCGCCCAAATAGTGGCTGTGCATTGCGGTTGCTCCAGTTGATGACGATGCTGCGACGCTCATGAAGAGAAACGCCCGTTCACAACGTACCCAATCTCTACCGTAAGCTAGATGACCGTTTGAAAATGTTTAATTGAGACACCGTGAAGTGAGTGGGCGATCGCGTACAGCGATCGCACCAATCCATCAAAGGACGGTTGTACAATAGAGCCGTTGTGCTGTGCGACACGAACCTTGATTGAGCGTTATACCCTGCCCGAAATGGGCAACTTGTGGACTGAACCCTACAAGCTGAAGACCTGGCTGCAAGTGGAAATAGCTGTCTGCGAAGCGCAAGCCGAACTCGGCTCGATTCCGGCTGAGGCAGTGGCAGAAATCAAGGCAAAGGCAAACTTTGACCCAAAACGGGTGCTAGAAATTGAGGCAGAAGTGCGTCACGACATGATCGCCTTTCTGACCAATGTCAACGAGTATGTGGGCGACGCTGGACGTTACATTCACCTGGGCTTGACCAGTTCTGATGTGCTGGACACCGCTCTGGCGCTACAGCTCGTTGCCAGCCTGGATGTGTTAATGGCACAGCTAGAGTTTCTCATTCAAGCTATTCGCTATCAGGCACAGCAACATCGCAACACGATCATGATTGGTCGATCGCACGGCATTCATGCCGAGCCGATTACCTTTGGCTTTAAGCTGGCTGGCTGGCTGGCTGAAGTATTGCGCCATCGTGATCGCCTCTGTCAGCAAAAGCGCAGCATTGCGGTGGGCAAAATCTCTGGTGCAGTCGGCACCTACGCCAATATTGACCCGCAAGTGGAAGCAATCGCCTGTCAGAAGCTTGGGCTAGAGCCTGATACGGCTTCCACGCAGGTTGTCTCGCGCGATCGACATGCTGCCTTTGTGCAAACGTTGGCGTTGCTTGCTGCGTCGATCGAGCGTTTTGCGGTCGAAATCCGTAACCTCCAGCGCACCGATGTTTTAGAAGTGGAAGAATACTTTGCCAAAGGTCAGAAAGGCTCTTCTGCGATGCCGCACAAGCGCAACCCGATTCGCTCTGAACGTTTGACCGGGATGGCGCGAGTGGTTCGCAGCCATGCCAGCACTGCCTTAGAAAACGTGGCGCTCTGGCATGAACGCGATATTTCTCACAGTGCCGCTGAACGGGTGATCTTACCCGATGCCTGCATCCTGACGCATTTCATGCTCGTCGAAGCCACCGATTTGATCAAAAATCTGCTCGTCTATCCCGAAAACATGACGCGCAATGTGAACCTTTATGGCGGCGTAGTCTTCAGTCAGCGTGTGCTGTTGACGCTGGTTGAAAAAGGCATGAGCCGTGAAGACGCATATACGGTCGTCCAGTCTTGTGCTCATCAAGCGTGGAATAAGCCGGACGGCGATTTTCATGCTCTGATCAGCCAGGACGATCGCGTTGCCAAACATCTCTCCGCTGAGGAGGTTGAGGGGTGTTTTGACCCGCAGCACCATCTGAAGTATCTCGACCAAATTTATCAACGGTTAGGAATCTAACTGCTAGTAGGGACGTTAGATGTAATGTCCCTACGGAGAGACTTAACCCTTTTGCTTAAACCGCTCTTTCGCAGCCGCAAAGGACTCATTCATCGCCTGCTGAATCCGTTTTGGGTCAGGTTTTTTGCCGCCCATCAAATCGCCAAAGTAAACGCAGGCAGCTTCGCCAAGCGCCCACGTATAAGCGGCTGCCCAGGATGCTGCAATGACGCTACCGAAGCCAGGAATAAATTTGATCAGTTCGCGCCCGATCGCCTGTGCCAAAAAACCACCCCCGATCGCGCTCACCAAGCCGCCCGCCTGCGAAGGGGATAGCGTTTGTCCATACAATTGCCCTAAAAGCCCGACTAGCGAAACCTGTAGCGCTGTTAAGACGGGCATTGTGGCAAAGGGCAAGGGTACAGCAGCCAGTGTTGCTGCCATGATCGCAAACGGTAGAATGTAACGACGACCCGCATCCCGGTAGAGGTTGCCCAGTTGCTCTCCAGCACCATCATTCAAAAGTTGGTGCATCGTGCGAGCTTCTGCTTCAGGCAATAGATCCGCTAGCGCGTTGACCAATGCTTCCAACCCGTAGAATGTCGGGGTGAACTCGTCTTCTTCTAAGGTGAAATCGATCATCACTGCGCGATCGTACAAACCTTTGAACGAGTCCTGCACGGCAGCAAACGCTCGATTCACCGCTTCCACGTCCGGTGGATAAGCAGGATGATCACTCAAAGCGGCTGGATAAAGCTCGTGGAGAGACGTAACGGCAAGCAGGCAAGGCACTGCGGGATGTTGCTTGCGGATCTGGCTGGCAATCTGACGCAGCGTATCGGTTGCGAAATCGTTAAGCTTGACTGTGAGCATGAGCACTCTGGCGCGGCGGTGCTCATCGGGCTGGAGTTCGCTAATCAACTCCTGCGCGATCGTCCCTGTTTCCTGAGACACATCGCCCAACCCAACCGTGTCAGTGAAAATAAGCAACGGTAAGTCGTCTGTCGGATAGCTATAGCGCTGCGTGTGCTGCGTATGCGGTCGAAAACCCTGCCCCACAATTTCGGCTGAAACCCCAGTCAGCCCACGCACGATCGAGCTTTTGCCTGCCTGTGGTTTGCCAACCATGAGCGCTTCAGTGGTTGGCAACTCTGACCGCACCTGCTCTAGAATTTCGACGACCTCGGCTTCGCTAACGCTAAACCATGACGTGACGTTGGTCGTAAGCCATTGAACAGGAGCGAACTGCTTCCAGCCGCTCAAGTGCGTAGTGATGTCGTACCACTTCACCAAAGGCGTTTTGGGAGCGACCGCTTCAGCCTTTGCTTCAGCAGCAACGATCGTGGTCTCCTCCTGCGGTGAGTGGGAGTCTGAAGGATGCACTTCAGATGGTTCAGACATGGATGCCTAGCAGTGAGTGTACGTCTTTACAGTAATCCTAACGTACGCGTAAAGCTTGCCCCATGACCTAAAGGCTAGTCATTAGCCATACATGATAGTCAAAGCTCCTGTTTCAAAAGCTCCCCTACCTGAGGCATTAACCTTCGCGGCAATGGCAGCGAATCAAACGTTGTTAACGGCATAGCTCAGCGATCATCGCGACGATCGCTCGATCCCGATGAGCTTGCGCCTGGAGATGATTCGTAAAGTGCATCCAGTTGTTCCCGCGCATCTTCCACGCTCATCGATCGCATAACCAGGAGTGGCTCGTTGATCACGTTCCCAGCAGTGTCCAAAAGTTCCGGATGTGGCACCATCCGCAGCCGTGATGCGCCTGGTGCCTGCGGATCACCCATTGCCCAACTTCTGGGCGCTTGGCTGCGCTGCGATTCCATGCCTAGAGTCATCAAGTTTCGGATCAAATTACCAACTGCAAGAAAAGCAAGCGTTGTAAAAGCAATGACGTAAAGCAGATGTAACAACATAGATTTTTCCTCAAGATGAGTAGCCTTGATGAGAGCTACAACCGTGTATTTTATGGATGCTTAAAAGCTTCAGACATTCACAACCCGTTTGGTGGGTCTACAAAGCAGTGTGAGTATGGAGCAAACCGTTATTTGAATCGTGCTACTTGGCAACCTGACATCGCCTCAACCTTTCGGTTGTCAGACTGTTACAACATCCCGTTCACATCTTTTCGCCAGATTCCTGCATTCTGAAGCGTACAGCGACTTGCCAGCACTCTGCAACCAGATCGTGCCAGGGCTTCATGATTGACGTTTCAATGCCGACCTGACCGTTCGTCGCTTTAAACAGCATTTGGGCAGTACTGACTTCTTGCTGTGCTATTGCAACCCTCGCTAGTAAATCTGCCCGCTTTTCAGCGTTCAAGAAGGGCAGCGGTTCGGTCTCTAAAAGCAGTCGCGATCGCTGAAACCAGTACTGAAAGTCTTCCAGCAGCGGTTCCAAGATCGATCGAAGTAAATCTGAATTGGGTGAGTCTGAGTCAAACATCACTTAAATTAATCTGTTGTATCCGCTTTATTATTTTAGCGTCTTCTCAGGTTCTTAAGCCTTCTTTACATAGATTTAAGTAACGCAGAATCGCCAGCACTGAAACGGGATCAGTAAGATAGGAACGAGGCATCACAAGCGCTGAACTTTAAGCAACGGACTTTAGACTGAGAAAGTCAAGCGTTGCCGTCTAACTTCAAGCTGCCTTCGCTTTACTGCTCAGCGGTGATAGCACCGATCGTTTGCTGTCTACTAGATTCTTGCCCACTGTTTTGACCTTCATTAATGTCATTCTCCATGTCTGCCGACGCTCATCCCGATCAACCAGAGAGAATTTACCTGCCGCGCACCAGCGAATCTGAATCACTGAAGAAGATTCGTCACACCATGTCGCACGTCATGGCGATGGCAGTCCAAAAGCTGTTCCCCAAAGCGCAGGTGACGATCGGTCCCTCGATTGAGACTGGCTTCTATTACGATTTTGATAGCCCAGAGCCATTCACCGAGAAGGATCTGAAGACGATTAAGAAGGAGATGACAAAGATCATCAACCGCAAACTGCCTGTGATGCGCGAGGAAGTGAGTCGCGATGATGCTAAACAGCGCATTCAGGCTATCAACGAACCGTACAAGCTCGAAATCTTAGAAGGGTTAGAGGAACCGATCACGCTGTACCATCTGGGCGACCAGTGGTGGGATCTGTGCGCTGGACCCCATGTTGCCAGTACGGCTGAGCTGAATGCGGATGCCTTTGAGCTAGAAAGTGTGGCTGGTGCGTACTGGCGCGGTGATGAAACCAAAGCTCAACTCCAGCGCATCTACGGCACTGCCTGGGAAACCGCCGCACAACTGGTGGAGTACAAACGGCGCAAAGAAGAGGCGCTGAAACGTGATCACCGTAAGCTGGGCAAAGAATTAGGGCTATTCATCTTTTCTGATTCGGTCGGACCCGGTTTGCCGCTGTGGACACCGAAAGGAACGGTGCTGCGATCGATCCTCCAGGAGTTTCTGCAAAAGGAACAACTCAAACGGGGCTATTTACCCGTCGTGACTCCCCACATTTCCCGTGTGGATCTGTTCAAAACTTCTGGACACTGGCAGAAATACAAGGAAGACATGTTCCCGCTGATGGCAGAGGATGCGGAGTCAGCAGCATTGGAACAAGGCTTTGTCCTCAAGCCGATGAACTGTCCGTTTCACATTCAAATTTATAAGAGCGAACTGCGATCGTATCGGGAACTCCCCATGCGCTTGGCAGAGTTTGGCACGGTCTACCGCTATGAGCAATCCGGTGAACTCGGCGGCTTGACCAGAGTGCGTGGCTTTACCGTCGATGATTCGCACCTGTTTGTCACACCGGAACAGTTGGATGCTGAGTTTCTGAGCGTGGTGGACTTGATTCTGTCTGTGTTCAAGAGTCTGCAACTAAAAAACTTCAAAGCCCGCCTTAGCTTCCGTGATCCCGATGCGGATAAATATATCGGTTCGGATGATTCGTGGGATAAAGCGCAAGGGGCAATTCGCCGTGCAGTCGAAAAGCTAGGCATGGATCATTTTGAAGGGATTGGGGAAGCCGCCTTTTACGGTCCCAAATTGGACTTTATTTTTCAGGATGCGCTCGATCGCGAATGGCAGTTGGGCACCGTCCAGGTTGATTACAATCTACCCGAACGCTTCGACCTGGAGTACGTGGCTGAAGATGG